>NZ_JBEZWL010000086.1:0-32174 GCF_040648015.1 Streptomyces sp. NPDC029216
GCCGGACGAGCCGCCCCGGTAGCCGCCACCGCCGGAGCCGCCCCGGTAGCCGCCACCGCCGCCCGAGCCGCCGCCGCGGGCGTTACCGCGCCCACCGCCGCCGCTGTTCCTGTTGCCGCCACCGTTGCCGTTGCCGCTGCTTCGCATCAAAGTTCCGTCGTCTTGTCGTCGTCTACGTCAGTGTCCGGTGCGTCCGGATCGAACGACGGCACACCTTCTTGCGTCTCGGCTTCGATCGCGTCCGCCTCGGGGAGGAAGGGCGCGAGCTCCGGGAGCTCGTCCAGGCCTCGCAGGCCCATCCGCTCCAGAAAGTAGTTCGTCGTCCTGTACAGGATCGCACCTGTTTCGGGTTCCGTGCCCGCCTCGGCCACCAGACCCCGCTGGAGAAGGGTCCGCATGACCCCGTCGCAGTTGACCCCGCGGACCGCCGAGACCCGCGAGCGGCTCACCGGCTGGCGGTACGCGACGACCGCCAGGGTCTCCAGGGCCGCCTGGGTGAGGCGGGCCTGCTGGCCGTCCAGGACGAAGGCCTCCACGGCCGCCGCGTACTCGGGGCGGGTGTAGTACCGCCAGCCCCCGGCGACCAGCCGCAGCTCGAAGCCCCGGCGCTGGACGGTGTACTCGTCCGCGAGGGCGGCGAGGGCGTCGCCGACCTCGCGGGGGGTGCGGTCGAGCACCTTGGCGAGGTGCTCGACGGTCGCGGGCTCGTCCACCACCATCAGGACGGCCTCCAGGGCCCCCTTCAGATCCATCGCCGCCATCAGTCCCCTGCCTCCACCACTTGATCGAACTCGTCGGTCACCGCCGGCGTCCCGTCGCCGTCGCCGCCGCACCAGCGCACGGTGAGGGTGAGCAGGGCGTCCTCCTGGTCGAGGACCACGGCCTTCTCCCGGTAGAGCTCCAGGAGCGCCAGGAAGCGGGCGACGACGGTGAGGGTGTCCGGGGCGTCCTCGGTCAGCTCCCGGAAGGTCGCCTCGCCGCGCGCCTTGAGCAGGCGTACGACGTGACCCGCCTGCTCGCGGACGCTGACCAGCGGGGCGTGGATGTGGTCGACGTAGACCTCGGGCTTCGCCCTGGGCTGCATCGCCCTGACGGCGAGGCGGGCCAGGCCGTCGGCGCCGATGCCGATGACCACCTCGGGCAGCAGGTCGGCGTGGTGCGGCTCCAGCCCCACGGTACGGGGGAAGCGACGGCCCTCCGCTTCGGCGCGGTGCTCGAAGATCTCGGCGATCTGCTTGTAGGCCCGGTACTGGAGCAGCCGGGCGAAGAGCAGGTCCCGGGCCTCCAGCAGCGCGAGGTCGGCCTCGTCCTCCACCTCGGCGGCGGGCAGCAGGCGGGCGGCCTTGAGGTCGAGGAGGGTGGCGGCGACGACGAGGAACTCGGTGGTCTGGTCGAGGTCCCAGTCGGGGCCCATGGCGCGGATGTGGGCCATGAACTCGTCGGTGACCTTGGAGAGGGCGACCTCGGTGACGTCGAGCTTGTGCCGGGAGATCAGTTGGAGCAGCAGGTCGAAGGGGCCTTCGAAGTTGTCGAGCCGCAGCGTGAACCGGCCGTCGCCTCCGGCGGGGGCCGCGGGGGCCTCGGCGTCGGGACGCCCCTCCTGGGGCTCGGTGGGGCCGTCTGCGGCTTCGGGGGCCGGTCCGGGGTCTTCCCCGCTCCCCCTCTTCTCGCGGGCCGCAGGGGGCGCCTCAGTGGATTCCTCCGGGGTACCGCCCGGGCCTCGGCCCAGGGGGCGGCGGGCGGGGTGGTTGGGGGGCATGGCGGTCCAGGGTGGTGCGGGGGGTAGCGGAGCGGCACTGGCAGCCTAGGCCCTGGCCGGGCGTTTCCGGCCCACCACCGGGGCTCCGCCCCAGACCCTCCCCCAGCTACCGCTGGGGGTACCCCCCGCCTCAAACGCCGGCGGGGCCGTAAACAGCCCGCGCGGCGTTTGAGCGCACCGGGGTCGGTCTAGCGGCCGCGGAGGCGGCGGACCAGGATGCTGGCGTCGCCGCGCGACTCCAGGTCCGCCAGGACGACGGCGACCGCCTCGCGCACGATCCGGCCCCGGTCGACCGCGAGCCCGTGCTCCCCGCGGAGCACCAGCCGGGCGTGCTCCAGGTCCATCAGCTCCTCGGCGGAGACGTAGACCGTGATCTTCTCGTCGTGCCGCTCGCGCCCGCTCGGCCGCCGGTTCGCGCCCCGGCCCTGGCCCTTGCCCTGCCGGGGTCCGGCGGCGGCAGAACCTTCCTGCGGCCTGCGCTGCGCGCCCACCGCCGGGCCGTCCCCGGTGGTCCTCGCCGTGCCGTCCGCCGGTGCGGCCGCCGCGTGCTCCGTGCCTCCGGCCGCCTGCGACGCCTCCTCGGCGCCCCGCCGCGGCGAGGACGACTGGAGGGCCATCCCCCCGGTCGTGCGGAACAGTTCGTCGGCCCCGGGCAGACTCACTCGGCGGGACACCGGGCGAGCACCTCCCTGGCCAGCTGGCGGTAGGCGGCGGCGCCGACGGAGTTGGAGGCGTACGTGGTGATCGGCTCGCCGGCGACCGTGGTCTCCGGGAAGCGCACCGTCCGGCCGATGACCGTGTGGTAGACGTGGTCGTCGAAGGCCTCGACGACGCGCGCCAGCACCTCACGGCTGTGCACCGTACGGGAGTCGTACATCGTGGCGAGGATGCCGTCGAGCTCCAGCTCCGGGTTGAGCCGCTCCTGGACCTTCTCGATGGTCTCCGTCAGCAGCGCGACACCGCGCAGGGCGAAGAACTCGCATTCCAGCGGGACGATGACCTTGTGAGCCGCCGTCAGGGCGTTGACCGTCAGGAGGCCCAGCGAGGGCTGGCAGTCGATCACGATGTAGTCGTAGTCGTTCATCAGCGGCTTGAGCGCCCGCTGGAGCGTCGACTCGCGCGCGACCTCGCTGACCAACTGCACTTCGGCGGCGGACAGGTCGATGTTGCTCGGCAGCAGGTCCATGTTGGGGACCGCCGTCTTGAGCAGCACCTCGTCGGCCGACATGCCCCGCTCCATGAGCAGGTTGTAGACCGTCAGGTCGAGTTCCATCGGGTTCACGCCGAGGCCCACGGACAGTGCGCCCTGTGGGTCGAAGTCGACGAGCAGCACGCGGCGCCCGTACTCGGCGAGCGCGGCACCCAGGTTGATGGTCGACGTGGTCTTGCCGACGCCGCCCTTCTGGTTGCACATCGCGATGATCTTCGCCGGACCGTGGTCGGTCAGCGGGCCCGGGATCGGGAAGTACGGCAGCGGACGCCCGGTCGGGCCGATGCGCTCGCGGCGCTGGCGGGCAGCGTCGGGCGCGAGGGTGGCCGCGTACTCGGGGTCGGGCTCGTACTCCGCGTCGGGGTCGTAGAAGTGCCCCTCGGGCACCTGGTCGTAGTCGGCGAATCCCATGGGCGTATCGCCGCTGTGGTCGCCGGCCGTGGAGTTCACGTCTAGGCCGTCCATGCTCTTTTGGGGCGTCGTCATGTGCTGGTGGTTTGCGAAGGTGCGGACCGCGACGGAGCCGACAGCTTCGAGCCCGGCAGGACCCTGTCCAGGACCCAGGCCCCGCTCGGGCGTCCCAGCCCGGCCACCTCCAGGAGCAAATGTCGACTCATTCACAAGTCGTCTTACCTCCTCGGACGTGACCAGGACACTTATCGATAGGTCAGCGTTGCACCATGCCGACGGTTGGCGACTCTATGGCGTGTCACCGCCCAGCGGCAACACAATCCGCCGGACCCGGCACGATGTGTCGGCAACCGAACACCACTCTGTCAAGGGCGTGCGGGCCGTCACTGTGAAGTTTCGCGGGTGCGCGAAAGGGTTAAAGGGTTACGTTCGAGGCGAGTTGAACGGGCTCCGTGGCCATACCGCAAACGCGTCCGGCCGGACCTTGCGGGCAAGGTCCGGCCGGATACGTGAGATTGACGTCAGTCGTTGACGGTTCAGCCGATGAGGGCGCTGAGCTCGACGGTCTCAAGGCCGTGGGCCTCGGCGACGGGGCCGTAAACGACCTTGCCGTCATGGGTGTTGAGGCCCAGCGCGAGCGCCGGGTCACGACGGAGCGCCTCGACCCAGCCGAGGTTCGCGAGCTGCACGATGTAGGGCAGGGTCGCGTTGGTCAGCGCGTAGGTGGAGGTGTTCGGCACGGCGCCCGGCATGTTGGCGACGCAGTAGAAGACCGAGTTGTGGACCTGGAAGGTCGGCTCGGCGTGGGTGGTCGGACGGGAGTCCTCGAAGCAGCCGCCCTGGTCGATGGCAATGTCGACAAGGACACTTCCGGGCTTCATCTTGGCGACGAGCTCGTTGGTGACCAGCTTCGGGGCCTTCGCACCCGGGATCAGTACGGCGCCGATGACGAGGTCGGCCTCGATGACGGCCTTCTCCAGCTCGTAGGCGTTGGAGACGATCGTCTTGACCTTGGTGCCGAAGATCTTGTCGGCCTCGCGCAGCTTGTTGATGTCGCGGTCGAGCAGGGTCACGTGGAAGCCCATGCCGATGGCGATCTGCACGGCGTTCCAGCCGGAGACGCCGCCGCCGATGACGACGCACTCGCCGGCGTGGGTGCCGGGGACGCCGCCCGGGAGGACGCCGCGGCCGCCGGCCGAGCGCATCAGGTGGTAGGCGCCGACCTGCGGGGCCAGGCGGCCCGCGACCTCGGACATCGGGGCGAGCAGCGGCAGCGCGCGGTTGGCGAGCTCGACCGTCTCGTACGCGATGGCGGTGGTGCCGGACTCCAGCAGGGCGTCCGTGCACTCGCGGGAGGCCGCCAGGTGCAGGTAGGTGAAGAGGGTCTGGTCCTTGCGGAGGCGGTGGTACTCCTCCGCGATGGGCTCCTTGACCTTCAGCAGCAGGTCAGCGGTCGCCCACACCTCGTCGGCGGTGCCGAGGATCTCGGCACCGGCGGCGACGTACTCGGCGTCCGTGATCGAGGAGCCCACACCGGCGTTCTGCTCGATGAAGACCTGGTGGCCGTTGCGGACGAGCTCATGCACACCAGCGGGCGTGATGGCGACCCGGAACTCGTTGTTCTTGACCTCGCGGGGGATGCCGACCTTCATCGTCGATCACGGTCCTTGACTCAGGGGATGTTACGGGGCACTTCCATACATACCCGCCCACAAGAACGCGCAACGGGATGCACCACTGGATGTCGTGGTGAAGCCAGTCTAATGAAGGATGAGGCGCTGTCTAGCCTTGCAAACCAATAATTTCAGTCGGAGCTACTGCGGATTTCGCAGGCTGCGGGGTCGTCGCCCAGCAATCTGTCGGCCGCCGACCTGTGCAGCCGGGCGGCCGCCGGGTCGCCGAGGCGGTCCAGCGTGTCGGCCAGCCGGACCTGCAGCGCGGCCTGCAGCCGGAGGTCCCCGGCGCGGCGGGCGAGCTCGATCGCCTCGCGGCAGGTGTGCAGCGATTCCTCGGGCCGTCCGGCGTACTCCTGGACGCGCGCCATCTCGCTCAACGCCTTTGCCTGGCCCGGGACATCGGCGAGCCGGCGGTACCCCGCGGCGGCCGCGCGCCAGCTGCGCAGTGCCTCCCCGTAGCGGCCCGCGTAGGTGTGCACGTTGCCGAGCCTCCCGTACAGCCGGGCCTCGTCCGCCCGCTCCCCCCGGGCGAGGGCGTGGGCCAGGGCGCGGCCGAACCAGTCCGAGGCCCGCGGCCAGTCCGCCAGCTCCTGGTAGGCGCCGCCTACGGATTCCATCGCGCGGCCCGTCGCGTACGGGTCCTTCGCGGCCTTTCCCGCGGACAGCGCGGCCCGGTACCGCTCCAGGGCCTCGGGGGTCCGGCCGGTGGCGGCGTCCAGGTCGGCCAGGTTCAGCAGGGCCGCGGCCTGCTCCCGGTGCAGGTGGCGGCGCTCGGCCACGCCGAGGACGAGCCGGTGCAGCCCGTACAGCTCCGGGGCGGCGGCCTCGGTCCCCCGGTGTGCGGCCAGGGCCCTGACCAGCGCGGAGACCAGCCTGCGGGCCAGGGTGTCCAGGCCGCCGTCGGCCACGGCCAGGGTGGCGGAGGCGGTCAGCGCGGGCAGCCGGGTGTCCAGCCAGGTGGCGGCGGCCCGCCGGTCGGGGAAGCGCAGGGCGCGCGGGAGCCCGTCCAGACCCTCCCGGGCCTCGGCGGCCTCCTCCTCGGTCAGGCCCGCCAGGTCGGCCATGGCCCGGCACGAGGTCAGCAGGCGTACGGTCCGCTCCAGCATCCGGGCCCGGGCCAGCTGCACCTCGGCGGGCCGCTCCTTGGCCTCCAGCAGGGACCGCAGGAGGGGGACGAGGCAGCCGGGGAGCAGGAAGAGCCCGTCCCGGTCGTGCCGGACCAGGCCGAGGCGGGCGAAGTCCTCCAGGGTGGACTGCGCGGCGGCCACGGAGCAGCCCGCCAGGGCGGAGGCGGTGTGCGAGTCGAGGATCCCCGCGGGGGCGAGCGGCAGCAGCCGCACGGTGCGCTGGGCGGGCTGCGGGAGGGACTCGTAGACGAGCCGGAAGGCGCGGCCGAGCGGGCCGGAGGTGCCCGGGGGCATTTCGTGGAGCTGCTTGGCCAGGTCGGCGACGGCGGCCTTGGGGTGGGCGGCGAGCCAGCCGCCGGCGAGGGCGAGCACGGCGGGCAGTCCCCCGCACTCCTCGGCGAGGTCCTCGGCGGCGCGCGGGTCGACGGTGATCCGGGTGTCCCCGATGATCCGGGCGAGCAGCCCGACGGCGGAGGCGGTGTCCAGCCCGCCGAGGGTGCAGGGGCGCACGTCGGGGATGCCGGTGAGGGGGCCCTCGGCGGTGACCACGACCAGGCACTCGGGGGTGTCGGGGAGCAGGGCGTCGACCTGGTGCGGGTCGGCGGCGTCGTCGAGGAGCAGGATCGCCCGCCGGTTCCTGAGGGTCTCGCGCAGGGCTGCGCTGAGGTCGTCCTCGCAGGCGCCGGGCGGGGTGCGCTCCCCGAGGCCCTCCAGCAGGGTGCGTACGGCCCGCTCGGTTTCGAGCGGTTCGCCGCCGGGGGCGCTGAGGCGGACCCGCACCAGCCCGTCGGGGTACTCGTCGGCGACCTCGCGCACGAAGGCCTCGGCGAGGGCGGTCCGGCCGGAGCCGGGGCGTCCGGCGACGAGCAGCACCCGTGCGCGGGGCGCCTTGGCCTTGCGGCCGGAGAGGGTGTCGAGCCCGGTCCGCGCGATGTCCTCGCGCAGCTCCTTCAGCTCACGCCGCCGCCCGACGAAATCCGCCACGGATCCGCTCCTCTCCCTGCCTTCGGGGTGCTGAGCGTAGTTCACGCAGAGCGACGGCCTGTGTGGAGCGCGGCCCATAGATCGCCCGATCGGATCAGCGGATGTGCCTATTAATCCCGCCACGGGTGCGCGGGCCGGCCCCCCGGGGCTTCGCCCCCGACCCCAGCGGCCCCCGCAAGGCTCGGCTACGCCTCGTACGGCCGGGCCGGCCAAGGGGCCTCGGCCGGGCGGAGGGCGTCGAGGCCGCCCTCGGAGGCGAGGGCGGCCGTCAGGGCGAGGACTCCCGTGACCAGGGCCGGATTGCCGAGCTCGCCGGCGAGGACACCCCGGACCAGAGCCTCCCGGTCCACCCACTCCACCTGCATGTCCGCCTCCTCCGAGGAGGCGTCCTCGTACCGCACCCCGTCCGCCGCCGTGACGTCCCGCGCCAGGAAGATCCGGACCGCCTCGTCCGACCCGCCCGGGGAGGAGAAGAAGTCAGCGAGCACCCGCCAGTCCCCGGCCTTGACGTGCGCCTCCTCGTACAGCTCCCGTTGCGCCGCGTGCAGCGGGTTCTCGCCGGGTACGTCGAGCAGTCCGGCCGGCAGCTCCCACAGCCGGCGCCGGACCGGGTGCCGGTACTGGTTGATCACCAGGACCCGGTCCTCCCCATCCACGGCGAGGACGCACACCGAGCCCGGGTGCACCTGGTAGTCGCGGCGGGCCACCGACCCGTCCGGCATCCGGACCTCGTCGGAGTCCACCGCCGTCTTCGCGCCCTGGAACGGCCGCCTGGTCGACAGCGTCTCCCAGGATTCCGCGGTGTCCTTCATGGCGATGCCCATGCCGATGTCCCTCCACAAACGCGCGACAGCCGGGGTACGGATCCTCCGTACCCCGGCTGCCTACGTTACCGAGCGTCAGCCCTGCTGCTGGCGCTCCACCGCGGCCTTGATCAGGCCCGCGAAGAGCGGGTGCGGGCGGGTGGGGCGGGAGCGGAGCTCCGGGTGGGCCTGGGTGGCCACCAGGTAGGGGTGCACCTCGCGGGGGTACTCGACGTACTCGACGAGCTTGTTGTCCGGGGAGGTGCCGGAGAAGACCAGGCCGGCCTTCTTCTCCAGCTCACCGCGGTAGGCGTTGTTGACCTCGTAGCGGTGGCGGTGGCGCTCGTCCACGTACGCCTGGTCACCGTAGACCTCGCGCACGATGGAGCCCTCGGCGAGCTTCGCCGGGTACATGCCCAGGCGCATCGTTCCGCCCAGGTCGCCCGCGCCCTCGACGAAGGCCAGCTGCTCCTCCATGGTCGAGATGACCGGGTGCGGGGTCGAGGGCTCGAACTCGGTGGAGTTCGCCTCCTCGATGCCCGCGAGGTTGCGCGCGGCCTCGATGACCACGCACTGCAGGCCCAGGCACAGGCCCAGCAGCGGGATCTTGTTCTCGCGGGCGTAGGTGATCGCGCCGACCTTGCCGTTCACACCGCGGTCGCCGAAGCCGCCGGGGACGCAGATCGCGTCCACGTCGGACAGCTGCGCGGCGGCGCCGGCCGGGGTCTTGCAGTCGTCGGAGGTGACCCACTTGATCTGGACGCGGGCCCGGTTGGCGAAACCGCCGGCGCGCAGCGCCTCGGTCACCGACAGGTAGGCGTCGGGCAGGTCGATGTACTTGCCGACGAGCGCGACCTTGACCTCGTGGTCGGGGTTGTGGACGCGGTCGAGCAGGTCCTCCCACACCGTCCAGTCGACGTCGCGGAAGGGCAGGTCGAGCTTGCGGACGACGTAGGCGTCCAGGCCCTCGGTGTGCAGCACCTTCGGGATGTCGTAGATCGACTTGGCGTCGATCGCCGCGACCACGGCCGCCTCGTCCACGTCGCACATCAGCGAGATCTTGCGCTTGATGGAGGTGGGGACGTCGCGGTCGGCGCGCAGCACGATCGCGTCCGGCTGGATGCCGATGTTGCGCAGCGCCGCGACCGAGTGCTGGGTCGGCTTGGTCTTCAGCTCGCCGGAGGGGCCGATGTAGGGCAGCAGCGAGATGTGCACGACGAAGACGTTGTCGCGGCCGACCTCGTGGCGGACCTGGCGGACGGTCTCCAGGAACGGCAGGGACTCGATGTCGCCGACCGTGCCGCCGACCTCGGTGATGACGACGTCGACGTCGTCGGTCGCCATGCGGCGGATGCGGTGCTTGATCTCGTTGGTGATGTGCGGGATGACCTGCACGGTGTCACCGAGGTACTCGCCGCGCCGCTCCTTGGCGATGACCTGCGAGTAGACCTGGCCGGTGGTGACGTTGGCCGAGCCGTCGAGGTCGACGTCGAGGAAGCGCTCGTAGTGGCCGATGTCCAGGTCGGTCTCGGCGCCGTCGTTGGTGACGAACACCTCGCCGTGCTGGAACGGGTTCATCGTGCCGGGGTCGACGTTCAGGTACGGGTCGAGCTTCTGCATCGTGACCCGCAGGCCGCGCGCCTTGAGCAGCGCACCCAGGCTGGAGGCCGTCAGGCCCTTGCCGAGGGACGAAGCGACACCCCCGGTGACGAAGATGTGCTTGGTCGTCATGGATTTGGGCGGCATCGCCAAGAGGGGGCTCCCGTGGTCGCGAGGTGAGGTGCGTCCGGCGACTTCTCCCGTTTCCGGGGGCGCCGAAGCTGCGGTTTCGGGGCTCCTGATTCGCACAGGCAGACCACCGGTCCACGGGGTACCAGCCTATCAGCGCCCGGGACGGTCCGCCTCCGGGCGCGCTGCGCGGCGGCCTCGCCCGCGGCCCCGCGGGGCCGGTCGGCGGGCGCGTTCCCCCAGGTCACCCGTTCGGCCGAGTGACATTGTCCCAATACTTAAGGAGATCACTAGGGTGCGCTCATAACTTGCTCGGATACCGCTGCACATCGCCGCCGAGCAGTCCGGCGAACGGCGTAACAACGCCGGTTCCGGCAATGTAGGACTCGACGCGGGGATCCCTGCGCACAGGAGACCGCGCGACAGCGCAATGCAAGCGCCCTTCGGGGCGGACGTGGCCGTTCGACTGGAGAGCAACGTGTCCGGGCGCATCGAGGATTACGCACTGATCGGGGACATGCAGACCGCGGCGCTGGTCTGCAGGGACGGAGCCGTGGACTGGCTGTGTCTGCCACGTTTCGACTCCCACGCTGTCTTCGCGAGCCTTCTGGGCACCGATGAACACGGGTTCTGGCGCGTCGGCCCGTCGTTTCCGCCTGGAACGGAGCCGCCGCGGGCCACCCGCCGGCGCTACCGCGGCGACTCGCTGGTGCTGGAGTCGGAGTGGGACACCCCGCGCGGGACCGTCCGCGTCATCGACTTCATGCCGCCCCGCGAGGGGCACGCACCGCAGCTCATCCGCATCGTCGAGGGCGTCAGCGGCCGCGTCCCGATGCGCTCCGCGCTGCGGATGCGGTTCAGCTACGGGCGGGTCGTGCCCTGGGTGCACAAGGTCGACGGGCGCACGGTGGCCGTCGCCGGACCCGACTCGGTGTGGCTGGACGCCGAGGCGGAGACCTACGGCAAGGACCTGACGACCTACTCCGACTTCACCGTCGCCCCCGGCGACCGGGTGGCCTTCGCCATCAGCTGGCAGCCCTCCCACCAGGGCGCCCCGGAGGCCCCGGACGCGGCGGCGGCCCTGGAGGCCACGAGCGAGTTCTGGCGCGAGTGGGTCGACCACTGTACGTACCACGGGCCCTACCGGGAGGCGGTGATCCGCTCCCTGATCACCCTGAAGGCCCTGACGTACGCCCCCACGGGCGGGATCGTCGCCGCGCCGACCACCTCCCTGCCGGAGGAGATCGGCGGGGTCCGCAACTGGGACTACCGCTACACCTGGCTGCGCGACGCCGCCATCACCCTCTCCTCGCTCCTGCGCACCGGCTACCGCAGCGAGGCCGCCGCCTGGCGGGACTGGCTGCTGCGCGCGGTGGCGGGCGACCCCGAGAACCTGCAGATCATGTACGGGATCGCCGGCGAGCGGGAGCTGGGCGAGACGGAGCTCGACTGGCT
Organism: Streptomyces sp. NPDC029216; assembly: GCF_040648015.1. NCBI lineage: Bacteria > Bacillati > Actinomycetota > Actinomycetes > Kitasatosporales > Streptomycetaceae > Streptomyces > Streptomyces sp. NPDC029216. The sequence continues at coordinate 11,154 of NZ_JBEZWL010000086.1, forward strand.
GCCGGGCTACGAGAACTCGGCCCCCGTCCGCGTCGGCAACGGAGCCGCCCACCAGCTCCAGCTCGACGTCTACGGCGAGGTCACCGAGGCCCTGCACCTGGGCCACATGACCGGCCTGGCCCGCAACGACTACGCCTCGGTGCTCCAGCTCAAGCTGATCCGCTACCTGGAGATCCACTGGAACGAGCCGGACGAGGGCATCTGGGAGGTGCGCGGCCCGCGCCGCCACTTCGTGCACTCCAAGGTGATGGCCTGGGTGGCCGTGGACCGCACGATCAAGCTGATCGAGAGCGGCGACGCGGACGGCCCGCTGGACCGCTGGCGCGAGCTGCGCGACCGGATCCACGCGGACGTCTGCGAGAAGGGCTACGACCCGGAGCGCAACACCTTCACCCAGTCGTACGGCTCGCAGGAGCTGGACGCCTCGCTGCTGCTGATCCCGCAGATGGGCTTCCTGCCGCCGGACGACAAGCGGGTCATCGGCACCATCGAGGCGATCCAGCGCGAGCTGTCGACCCCGGACGGGTTCATCCTCCGGTATCCGACGGCCGGCGAGGAGGCCGGCGTGGACGGCCTTGAGGGGGACGAGGGCGCCTTCCTCGCCTGCTCCTTCTGGATGGCCGACGACCTCGCGATGATCGGCCGGGTCGACGAGGCCCGCCGGCTCTTCGAGAAGCTGCTCTCGCTCCGCAACGACCTGGGGCTGCTGGCCGAGGAGTGGGACCCCAAGCTCCAGCGGCAGGTCGGGAACTTCCCGCAGGCCTTCAGCCACGTTCCGCTGATCGACACCGCGCTGCGGCTGACAGCGAGCGGCGCGTACGGGGGCTGACGGGACGGGAGGGGCGCCGCCGCGCGTCCCGCCGTGTGCCCGCCTAACCTGGAGGGGTCCCACGCCCTTCTGGGGAAAGGGGGGGTGGCGATGGCGCCCCTCTCGAAGGCGGGCACGGCGCTTGCCGCGCTCCGCGAGGACCTGGCCGGCGAGGTCTTCGCCCCCGACGACCCCGGGTACGACGAGGCCCGGACGGTCTTCAACGCGATGATCGACCGCCGGCCCGCGGTGATCGCCCAGTGCGAGAACGCCGAGGACGTGGTCACCGCGGTGCGCTTCGCCCGGGACCTGGACCTTTCGGTGGCGGTGCGCGGCGGCGGGCACAGCGTGGCCGGGATGTCCCTGAACGACGGCGGTGTGGTCGTGGACCTGCGCCGCATGCACGAGGTCACCGTCCACCCGGCGTCGAAGGCCGTACGCGTCGCGGGCGGGGCCACGATGTCCCACCTGGACCGGGCCTGCGCGCCGTACGCCCTGGCGACCACCGGGGGCCGGGCCTCCACCACCGGTGTCGGCGGCTTCGTCCTCGGCGGCGGCACCGGCTGGCTGGACCGGGCGTTCGGGCTGGCGGTGGACAACCTGCTGGGCGTGGAACTGGTCACCGCCCAGGGCGAGCTGATCAACGTCACGGCCGAGGACCACCCGGAGCTGTTCTGGGGGCTGCACGGCGGCGGCGGGAACTTCGGCGTCGCCACCGCGCTGACCCTGCGGCTGCACGAGCTGCCGGCCCTGTCCATCGCGATGGTGTTCTGCCTGCCGGAGCACGGGCCCGAGGTGATCCGCACGTACCGGGACGTCATCGAGTCCGGCCCGGACGAGGCCGGCGGAGGCGCCCTCTACCTGACGGGGCCGCCCGCGCCGTTCATCCCCCCGCACCTGGTCGGACAGCTGCTGGCCGGTGCGCTGGTGACGTACGCGGGCCCCGAGGAGGAGCTCCGCAGGATCGCCGGCCCGCTGCTGGCCATCCCGCACGAGGCGGAGATCGTCACGGCCATCCCCTACGCCGACCTCCAGTGCATGCTCGACGACCCGCCGGGGCTGCGGAACTACTGGTCGGCGGAGTACCTGACCGGGGCACCCGACGCCTTCGTGGACGCGTTCTGCGGCCTGGCCGCCTCGATGCCCGTGCCGACCGGCACCCAGCACGTGGTGTGGCCGCAGGGCGGGGCGATCGCCGCGGTGGAGGAGGACTACCCGGTGCCGTACCGGGACGCGCCGTGGGCGGTGCACCCCTTCGGGATGTGGGAGGACCCCGCCGACGACGAACGGGTCGTCCAGTGGGTCAAGGACGTCCGCGCCGGCGTCCAGCCGTGGGCCACCGGCGCGGTGTACCTGAACTTCACCGGGGACGAGGGAGCGGACCGGGTGGTGGCCGGCCTGGGCGCCGACAACATGCGGCGGCTGGCGCGGCTGAAGCGGCAGTACGACCCGGACAACGTCTTCCGCTTCAACCACAACATCCCGCCGGTCTGACCCCCTTCCGCTAGACGAGGGCGGCGATCACCTCGCGGGCCGCGCGCTCGCCCTCGGTGGCGCCGCCCTCCATGAACCCCTGGAAGTCGTAGCTGCAGTGCTCGCCGCCGATGTGGACGTTGCCCTGCGCGGTGCCCTCGTACTTGGCGTAGCGGTGCAGGTAGCCGGTGGGCCAGTACGAGTAGGCGCCCAGGGAGCGCGGGTTGAGGTGCCAGGCGGAGAGCTGGGCGCGGCCCGTCCACACCGCCTTCGTGCCGGGGAAGAAGGCGTCGACGCCGGTCAGGACCCGGCCGGCCAGGTCGCGGACGTAGGGGTCGGCCTCGGTGGCGAAGGGGCTTCCCGGGGTGAGCGCCCCGGCCAGGGAGCCGCCGCCGTACTGGAGGAGGATGCCGCCGCTGCCGGGCTGGACCTTGGTGGTGTCCCAGGTCTGCTGGACGGCGGTGTCGGTGAAGCAGTCGCCGGCGGAGACTCCGGGCCAGGGGCCGGTGCCGCGCCAGGGGCGGGCGGTGAACTGCATGTTGAGCTTGGTGCAGTAGCCCATCCGGGCGTCGCGCAGCAGGGCGCGCATCAGGGGGTCGAAGCCGGCCTGCGAGGTGTCCAGGCGCTGGAGGATCGGCAGCGGCAGGCACAGGACGGTGTGGTCGGCGGTGACGGTGCGCACGGCGCCGGAATCGTCGAAGGTGAGGGTCTGGGTGCCGTCGGCGTTGGCGCGTACGGCGACCAGCGCGCGGCCCATGACCAGCGTGCCCGGTTTCAGGGCGGCGGCGATGGCGTTCGGGAGCCGGTCGTTGCCGCCGACGACGTGGTAGCGCTCGTTGGACAGGCCCCAGACGTTGAAGTTGCCGGGGTTGGGCTGGTAGCCCATCAGCAGGACCAGGGCGAGGGCGGACTGCGTCTGGGTGTCGGCGCCGTACTCGACGTTGTAGGCGACGTCGATGAACCGGCCGAGCCGGGAGCCGTGGCCGCCGGGGACGCGGGTCTCGATCCACTCGTAGAGGGTCATGTCGTCCAGGGCGGTGCCGGCGGGGGTCGTGGAGTTCCAGGAGACCTCGCCCGCCTCCTGGAGGTCGCGGTGCAGGGCCTGGTAGACGGCCTTGAAGTCCTCGTCGGCCTGGGTCCGCGAGTAGTAGCCGCCGTCGAACCAGAGGACCTCCTCGGCCCCGTTGGGTCCGCCGCCGAGGAAGTCCTCCAGGGGCAGGCCGAAGCGGCGGCACAGCTCCTGCATCTTCTTGTGGCTGGTGTCGATGAGCTCGCCGCCGATCTCGGAGGTCTGCCCGTAGGCCCAGTGGTCGCGCTGGGTCCACATGCGGCCGCCGACGCGGGCGGGGTCGGCCTCGTAGAGGGTGCAGGGGATGCCCGCGTCCTGGAGGGTGAGGGCGGCGGTGAGGCCGGAGATGCCGGCGCCGACGACGGCCACGCGGACGGGACCGGAGGGTCTCTTCGCGGGGGCGGGGGCGGGGGCGGCGTGCGCGGCGGCGGAGGACGCCAGTGCGGTGCCGAGGCCGAGGGCGGCGGCACGGCCGAGGAGTTCGCGGCGGGTGGAGCCGCGGACCTCGGCGACGGGCAGGCGGAGCCTGCGGGCGGCCGCGTGGTCGGCGGCGAGCCGGCGCAGGGCGTGCATGAGCGGCGTACGGGCCATGGCGGGCTCCTCAGACGGTCGCGGAGGTCGGGTCGGTCGGCGCGGAGGGGGCGGGCGGGACGGTCGCGCCCGTGGGCTCGTCGGTGCGTTCGGTGGCGTCCTCCAGGACGATCCGGCCGATGATCTCGTAGCGCTCGGGGGCCCGGTACTTGAGCCAGAGGCCCAGTCCCAGGCCGCCGAGGAACACCACGCCGACGATCCAGGGGATCAGCGTGAAGAAGAGGGAGCCGGCGGCGGCGCCGGCGGCCGTCTCCATGTTGAGGACCAGCAGGACCACGACGGCGGTCATCCCGATCCCGCCGAGCAGCGGCGCGGTGAGGGTCCTGAACCAGTGCCGGTCCTCGGGGTGGTTGCGGCGGAAGTAGCCGATGACCGCGAAGGAGCACAGGGTCTGCACGATCAGGATGGCCATGGTGCCGAGGATCGCGAGGAGGGTGTACAGGTGCAGGTAAGGGTCCTGGCCGGTGAGCCAGAAGCCGGCGACGAGGCCGGTGGCGATGACGGTCTGCACGACGGAGGACACGTACGGGGAGCCGTGCCGGGGGTGGGTGCGGCCGAGCGCGGGGTGCAGGAAGCCCTCGCGGCCGATGGCGTAGAGGTAGCGGGCGGCGCACTGGTGGAAGGCCATCCCGCAGGCGAAGGAGCCGGTGAGCAGCAGCCACTGGAAGGCGTCGACGGCCCAGGCCCCGATGAAGTGCTGGGCGGGGGCGAAGAACAGGTCCAGCGGGCTGGCGGAGGCGGAGAGCTTCACGGATTCCGCCAGGCCGTTGCCGGCGATGGTCATCCAGGAGACGTAGATGTAGAAGAGGCCGACGCCGACGACGGAGATCAGGGTGGCCCGGGGGATGACCCGCTTGGGGTCGCGGGACTCCTCCCCGTACATGGCCGTGGACTCGAAGCCGACCCAGGACCAGAAGGCGAAGAAGAGGCCGAGTCCGGCGGAGGTGCCGGTGAAGGCGTGGGCGGGGTTGACCGGTTCGACGGGGATCCCGTCGGGTCCGCCTCCGGCGACCAGGACCGCGGTGGCCACCGCGAAGAGGACGGCGATCTCCGCGACGAGCATCACGCCGAGGGCCTTGGCGGTGAGGTTGATGTCGAAGTGGGCGAGGACGGCGGTGACGGCGAGCATCCCGGCCGCGTAGACGATCCACGGCAGGTCGACGCCGAGCTGGTCGTGGACGGTGGTCTTCGCGAAGTAGGAGAAGACGCCGACGATCGAGGCCTCGAAGACGATGTAGGCCAGGACGGCGAGCATCCCGGAGGCCATGCCCGCGATCCGGCCGAGGCCGTGCGAGATGTACCCGTAGAAGGCACCGGCTGCGGTGATCCGCTTGGCCATGGCCACGTAGCCGACCGCGAAGACGGTCAGCACGACGGTGGCGAAGAGGTAACCGGCGGGCGCGCCGGTGCCGTTGCCGAAGCCGACGGCGATCGGGAGGTTGCCGGTCATCGCCGTGATCGGCGCGGCGGTGGCGACGGCCATGAACACCACGCCGACGAGGCCGACGGAGTTGGCCTTCAGGCGCTGGACCGGGGGTGCGCCCGGCGCCCCCGGGGCGGCGCCGGCTTCGGCTTTGGCTCTGCTCATTGGGGTCGTCCTCGTTCCTGTCGGGAGGCCGTTCGCGAGGCCGCCACTCTCCACCCGGGTGACGCACGCCACAATCGGCATGCGGTCGGATAATCTCCTTGGCGGAACGACGAGTTGTCGGCCCGACAGGGGGACATGCCGGACTCCGTAACCGCCCGGTGATGTCCTCGGTACGGGGCGGCCGGTAGCGTCCCGCGATATGGACGACCAGGGCGGGATCACCGTTCAGCGGGCACTGGAGCTGCCGGGACTGCGCAGCGGGCTGCCGGAGGTGGTGGCCTGCGCCGACCGCCTCGGGCGGACCGTCCGCTGGGTGCACGCCGGCGAGGTGCCGAACATCGCCTCGCTGCTCAAGGGCGGCGAGCTGCTGCTGACCACCGGGCTGGGGCTGGGCACCCGCCCCGCCGAACAGCGGGCCTTCGTACGGCGCCTCGCGGACCGGGGCATCGCCGCGCTGGTCGTGGAGCTCGGCCCGCGGTTCACCCGGCTCCCGGCGACGCTCGTGGAGACCGCCCGCACGGCCGGGCTGCCGCTCGTCCAGCTGCACCGGGAAGTCCCCTTCGTGGCGGTGACGGAGGAGATCCACACCGAGATCGTCAACCACCACTACGCCCTCCTGCAGCGGGCCGAGGAGGTCCACCGGCGGTGCACTGAGGCCCTGTTGGGCGGCGGCGGGATCCCGCAGGTGCTGCGCATCCTGGCCGACTTCACCGCCAACCCGGTGTTCCTGGAGACCCCGGACGGCCAACTGCTGTACGCCGCCGGGCCCGTGGCCGGGGAGGCCGCGGCGGACCCGCTCCAGGTGTGGGAGGGGCTGCGGGGGCAGCGTGCGGCCGAGCCGCCGGCGAACGCGGTGGTGGTCGACGTGCCCGGCGGCGGCCACGGTACGGGCTCGGTACGGGCGCGGGTCGTGCTGGTCGGGGTCTCGGCACCGCTGCTGCCGGTCCACCGGATGGCGGCCGAGCGGACGGCGGGGGTGCTGGCGGTGGTCCTGATGCAGGCCCGGCAGGAGGAGGAGCTGGCCGCGCGCGGCCGGGGCGACTTCCTGACGGACCTGGCGGAGGGGCGGATCTCGGCAGAGGACGCCCCGGCGCAGGCGAAGGTCCTGGGCTTCCGCCCGGGCGCGGGCCCGCTGCTGCCGATGGTGATGCGGCTGTCGTCGGACCTGGTGCCGTCCGGGAACTGGTCGGTGCTGGCCCGGGCGGTGCAGGAGGAGCTGTCCTCGGTCGGCGTCCCGGTGCTGCTGGGCGTCCGCCCGGTGGAGGGCCGGGTGCCGCTGCTGGTGTCGCTGCGCGCGGAGTCGGAGCGCACGGCCGTCGCCGACCGGGTCGCGGCCGCGCTGCGGGCCGGGATGGAACGGGCCGGCCTGGACCGGGCGGGGGCCCCGCCGGTGGTGGTGGTCGGCGTCTCGGGCAGCTGGGCGGCGGCCTCGGCGGGCCTGCGGCACGCCGCGGAGACGGCCACCGCCGCGCACGGGCTGCCGGCCCGGCCCTGGTACGACGCCCGCCGGCTGGACATCGACCTGCTGCTGTGGCGGCTGCGGGAACACCCGGACCTGGCGGCGTTCGTGGACCGGGCGATCGGCGCGCTGCGCGTCCACGACGCGACGTCCCGGCCGCCGCTGCTGCCGACCCTGGAGACGTACCTGGCCCATGCGGGGCGCAAGGCGGAGACCGCCCGGGAGCTGCACCTGAACCGGCAGACCCTGTACAACCGGCTGGCCCGCATCTCGGAACTCCTGGGCACGGACCTGGACGACCCGGAATCGGTCCTCTCCCTGAGCCTGGCCCTCCGTGCACGGCGGCACGCGACGCCTTCCTGAGGGGGCGGGGCGGGGCGGGGTCGGGGGTGGGCGGGGTCTCGGCGGGGCGGTCTCAGGCCCCGATCACCCGGGACCCCGCCCCGCACGCCCCCGTTCCATCAGTTCGTCGTACACCGACAGGACCTGCGCCACCGTGTCGTCCTCCGACGGCCACGTCGCCGCCTGGGCGCGGCCCGCGACGGCCAGTGCCGCCCGCCGGGCCGGGTCGTGCAGTAGCGCCGCCACCGCGCCCGCCAGGGCGTCCGGGTCGCCGTACGGGACCAGGACCGCCGCGTCGCCTACGAGTTCCGGGATTCCGCCGACCTCCGTCGCCACCAGGGCGACCCCGGCCCGCAGGGCCTCCTGCGCCAGCAGGGAGCGGCCCTCCCAGCGGCTCGGGACGACCGCCACGTCCGCCGCCGCCAGCAGCCGGTCGGCGTCCCGGCGGCGGCCCAGCAGGCGCACCGGTAGGCCCTCCGTCTCGATCCGGCGGGTCAGTTCGGGCCGCAGCGGGCCCTCACCGGCGATCACCAGCAGCGGCACCGGCTCCAGGCCCCGCCACGCCCGCGCCGCGTCCAGGAGGACGGAGTAGCCGCGCCGTGCGACCAGGCTGCCGACCGCGATGACGAGGGGACGTTCCACCACCCCTAGTTCCGCCCGGGTCTTGCCCGCGTCGGGCGGGGCCGGCGCGGACGGTACGGCGACCGCCGCGAGCCGTGCGTCCCGCGCCCCGCGCCGCCGCGCGAGGTCGACCTGGTCGGAGGAGGAGCCCAGGACCACCGCGGCGGCCCGGGCCACGTGGCGTTCCAGCAGGCGGCTGAGGCGTCCCAGCGGGCCCGGGTCCGGTGCGCTGCCGTGCCAGGTCACCACCAGGGGTGCCCGGCGCCCCCGGCCGCGCAGGGCCAGGGCGGCCCGCATCCCGGCCCTTACGCCGTGCGCGTGCACCACGTCCGCCCCGGCGCAGGCGGCCCGCAACGCGCTCGCCGCGTCGGGGGTGAACTCCGCGCCGGCGCCGGTGAAGTCGTACTCCCCCTCCGCCGCGACGGGGGCGCACACCGTCACCCGTACGCCGCGCGCCGCGAGCCCCGTCGTGAGGGAGCGCACGTGCGCGCTGCTGCCCGCGCCCGCGCCGCCGAGGACCTGGACGGTGCGCAGCGGGGGCCGCCCGTACGGCAGGACGGGCGGCGGGACCGGTGCCGGGGAGCTGCTCACGGGCCGAAGCTCCAGGGTGAGGAGTAAGGGACGTCGCCCAGGATGCCAGCCCGCACGCGCGTTCCGGGCCCATACGGGTGCGGATCCCGTGCGGGATACCGCAGTGCGCCCCCCAGCCTCACCCACACGGGCTAACGATCCGGTTCTCAGCCGTCCGCCCGTGCCGCCGCGAGCAGTTCCTCGGCGTGGGCCCGGGCGGTCTGGGAGTCCTCCTGGCCGGCCAGCATCCGCGACAGTTCCCGGATCCGGTCCTCGCCCTCCAGCACGGTCACCCCGGACCGGGTCACCGACCCGTCGACGGTCTTCTCGACCAGCAGCTGCCGGTCCGCGAAGGCCGCCACCTGCGGCAGGTGGGTGACGACGACGACCTGGGCCGACTTCGCCAGCTTCGCCAGCCGCCGTCCGATCTCGACGGCGGCCTTGCCGCCGACGCCCGCGTCGACCTCGTCGAAGAGGTACGTGGGGACGGGGGCGGTGCCGGCGAAGACGACCTCGACGGCCAGCATGACCCGGGAGAGCTCGCCGCCGGAGGCGCCCTTGGCGATCGGCCGGGGCTGGGCGCCGGGGTGCGGGGCGAGCAGCAGCTCGACCTCGTCCGCGCCCGTGGGCCCGTACGCGACCGGGCGCCCGCCCACCTCGACGCCGTCGGCGGCCTCGGTCTGCCGGATCTCGATGGTCACCCGCGCGTGCGGCATGGCCAGCGAGGCCAGCTCGGCGGTCACGGCGGCGGCGAACCGCTCGGCGGCCTCCGTGCGGGCGTCCGTCAGCGCCTGGGCCAGCAGGGACAGCTCGGCGAGCAGCGCGTCCCGTTCGGCGGTGAGCTCGTCGATACGCTCGTCGTCCCCGTCGAGTTCCAGGAGCCGTGCGGAGCCCTTCTGGGCCCATTCGAGGACGGAGTCGATCGACTCCCCGTACTTGCGGGTCAGCTGGGTCAGGGCCGCCCGGCGCTCCTCCACGGCGGCCAGCCGCAGCGGGTCGGCGTCCAGGTCGTCGGCGTACCCGGCGAGCTCGCCGGCGACGTCACCCAGCAGGATGGCCAGTTCCCCGATCCGGTCCGCGAGCGCGCCGAGCACCGGGTCGTGGGAGCGTACGGATTCCAGCGCGCGGTGCGCGCCGGCGACGAGCGTGTTGGCGTCGACGCCCTCCGGGTCCTCGACGTCGCCCGCGAGGGCCGCGTGCGCGGCCTGCGCCGCGGAGGCCAGGGACTCGGCGTGTCCGAGCCGCTCGGCCTCGGCCGCCAGCTCGGTGTCCTCGCCGGGCAGCGGTTCGACGGCGGCGACCTCGTCCAGGCCGAAGCGCAGCAGGTCGGCCTCCTGCGCCCGTTCCCGGGCGCGGGTGGTGATCGCGTCCAGTTCGGTGGCGACGGCCCGCAGGCGCCGGTAGGCGCCGGCGTACTTCTCCAGGGGGACGGCGATGGCGTCCCCGGCGTACCGGTCGAGGGCCTGCCGCTGCCGGGCCGGCCGCAGCAGCCCCTGCTGGTCGGTCTGGCCGTGGACGGCGACCAGGTCGTCGGCGAGCTCAGAGAGCAGGCCGACGGGTACGGAGCGGCCGCCGACGTGGGCGCGCGAGCGCCCCTCGGCGGACACGGTCCGGCTGATCAGCAGGGCGCCCTCGTCGAGCTCGGCCCCGGCCTCCTCGGCGCGCACGGCGGCGGGGGCGTCCGGGCGCATGACGACGCGGCCCTCGACCACCGCCGCCTTGGCCCCGATCCGCACCAGGGCCGGGTCCGCCCGGCCGCCGAGCAGCAGCCCGAGGCTGGTGACGACCATCGTCTTGCCCGCGCCGGTCTCGCCGGTCACCGCGGTGAAACCGGGCGACAGCTCGACCACCGCGTCGTCGATGACCCCGAGTGACCGTATCCGCATCTCCTCAAGCACGGGACGACCATACCGAGGTTTCCCGGGTGCCATGTGACCTCACCCGCCCGGAGTTGTCCGAACGGGTGTGCTAATAGCGTGGTCTCCGGCGGCCTCAGTGCGGTGCGCCGCGCCAACCCGACACCGGCAGCGCGAACTTCGCGACGAGCCGGTCCGTGAAGGACGCGTGGTGCAGCCGGGCGAGCCGCACCGGCACCGTCCCGCGCCGGACCTCCACCCGCGCCCCGGCGGGCAGCTCCAGCGTCCGCCGGCCGTCGCACCACAGCACCCCGTGCTGGGTCCCGGTCTGCACCTCCACCGCCAGCACCGAGTCCGGCGAGGTGACCAGCGGCTTCGCGAACAGCGCGTGCGCGCTGATCGGCACCATCAGCAGCGCCTCCACCTCCGGCCACACCACCGGACCGCCCGCCGAGAAGGCGTACGCCGTCGAGCCGGTCGGCGTCGCGCAGACGATGCCGTCGCAGCCGAAGCCGGTCACCGGACGCCCGTCGATCTCCAGGACCACCTCCAGCATCCGCTCGGCGGACACCTTCTGGACGGCGGCCTCGTTCAGCGCCCAGTCCTCGTGGACCACGTCCCCGTTCGTCCGTACGAGGACGTCGAGGGTCATCCGCTCCTCGACCTCGTACGCCTTGCGCACCACCCGGTCCACGACCCGGTCCAGGTCGTCGCGCTCGGCCTCGGCGAGGAAGCCCACCCGGCCCAGGTTGACGCCCAGCATCGGCACGCCCGAACCGCGCGCGAACTCCGCCCCGCGCAGCAGGGTCCCGTCCCCGCCCAGCACGATCAGCAGCTCGCACCCGGCCAGCGCCTCGGGCGTGCACTCACGGACGAGCTCCACCTCGGGCGGCAGCGGCAGGTCCCGCGCCTCGTGTGCCAGGACCCGCACCCCCAGCCCGGACTTCAGCAGCCCCAGCACCACCAGCTCGGCGCTGCGTATGGCCGCGGGCCGCCCGGTGTGGGCGACCAGGAAGACGGTGCGCGGCCCCGCCGGCTCCCCCTCCCCCGGTTCCACCGGGAGCTCCGCGCCCTTCGAACCCTCTGACGCTGACGATGACGAATCTGTCACTGAGGCCCCTCCGCCACTGCACGGTCGACATCCCCCGGGTCGAGTGCCGGTGCCCCCGCCCGAAGCCACAGAAAGTATTCGACGTTCCCCGACGGCCCGGGCAGCGGACTCGCGGTGACCCCCAGCACACCCAGCCCCAGCTTCCACGCCTGCGCGGCGACCTCGCGGACGGCCTCGGCCCGCAGCTCGGGGCTGCGCACCACGCCGCCGCTGCCGAGCCGCTCCTTGCCCACCTCGAACTGCGGCTTGACCATCAGCACCAGGTCGGCGTCCGGCGCCGTGCACCGCACGAGGGCGGGCAGCACCAGGCCGATCGAGATGAAGGACAGGTCGCCGACGACCAGGTCCACCGGGACGCCGTCGATCAGTTCGAGGGTCAGCTCGCGCACGTTCGTACGGTCCTTGACGGTCACCCGCTCGTCGCTCTGCAGCGACCAGGCCAGCTGCCCGTACCCGACGTCCACGGCGACGACGTGGGCCACGCCCGCGCGCAGCAGCACGTCGGTGAACCCGCCGGTCGAGGCGCCCGCGTCCAGCGCCCGGCGGCCCTCGACGGCCAGCCCCTGCGGCCGGAAGGCCGCGAGCGCGCCGGCCAGCTTGTGGCCGCCCCGGGAGACGTAGTCGGGGTCGCTGTCGTCCTTGAGGACGACGAGGGCCGCGCTGGTCTCGACCTGGGTGGCCGGCTTGGTCGCGGTGGAACCGCCCACGGTCACCCGGCCCGCGGCGATCAGCTGGGCCGCGTGCTCTCGCGAGCGGGCCATGCTGCGGCGTACCAGTTCGGCGTCCAGGCGGCGGCGTGCCACTCCTGCCACGTTCGGTTCAGCTCCTGTTTTCGTACGGTCCGGGTACGGGCTGTGCGTCCAGCGCGGTCAGCGCCTCGCGCAGTCCCCTGTGCACATCCTCGTACACCTCGACGTGCCCGTCCGCCGCCAGGTGGTCCGCGTCCGCGAGCCGCTCCAGGTGCGCGTCGACCCCGGGGTGCCCGGTGGGGGTGCGTACGAGGCCCAGCGGCGCGGGCCCGGCGGGCTCCTGGGGGACGTCCGGAACGCTTCCGGACACTTCGTCGGTCATGCCCCGACGCTACCCCGAAGCACCGCCCCTTCCACCCGCGGCTCTGCGGTACGGTCGGGAACACCATGGCTACGATCCAGGAGTGCCGCGCGGCACTCGACCGACTCTCCGACAACCTGGCGGGGGCCGACGGCGGCGTGCGGGGCGCGGCCGCCCTCGACCGCTCCCTGAGCTGTCACATCACGGACCTCGACGTGACCTTCTCCGGCCGCCTCGACGGCGGCCGGATCCGGGTGGACGCCCTCACCCCCGGCCCGCCCCGGGTGAAGGCCGAGATCCGGCTCTCGATGAGCGGGGACGACCTGCTCGCGCTGGTCGACGGGCAGCTGAAGTTCGCCAAGGCCTGGGCCTCGGGCCGGGTCCGCCTGGAGGCCGGCTTCCGCGACCTGCTGCGCCTCAAGAGCCTGCTTTAGCCCTGCCCGGGGACGGCGGCCCCCGTACGGGCCCGCCGGGCCGCCGGGACCACCAGCGGGGTGCCGGTCTCCGGGTCGGCGATGACCTGGCAGCGCACCCCGAACACCTCCTCCACCAGCTCGGCGGTGACCACCTCGGCCGGCGGCCCCTCGGCGACGACGACACCGCCGCGCAGGGCGATCAGGTGCGTGGCGTAGCGGGCCGCCTGGTTGAGGTCGTGCAGCACCGCCACCAGGGTCCGGCCCTGCTCCTCGTGGAGCTCGGCGCACAGGTCGAGGACCTCCAGCTGGTGCTGGATGTCCAGGTAGGTCGTCGGCTCGTCCAGGAGCAGCAGCGGCGTCTGCTGGGCCAGCGCCATCGCGATCCACACCCGCTGGCGCTGCCCGCCCGACAGCTCGTCCACGGCCCGGTCGGCGAGCTCGGCGACCCCGGTGGAGGCCATCGACTCCAGGACGATCCGCTCGTCCTGCGCCGACCACTGGCGCAGCAGCCCCTGGTGCGGGTAGCGGCCGCGGGCGACCAGGTCGGCGACGGTGATGCCGTCGGGCGCCACCGAGGACTGCGGGAGCAGCCCCAGCGTGCGGGCCACCTGCTTCGCGGGCGTCGAGGTGATGGCCCGGCCGTCGAGGAGCACCCGCCCGGCGGTGGGCTTGAGCATCCGCGACAGGGCGCGCAGCAGCGTGGACTTGCCGCAGGCGTTGGGGCCGACGATGACCGTGAAGGAGTGGTCGGGGATCTCCACCGAGAGGTTCTCGGCGATGACCCGCTGGTCGTAGCCGAGGGTGACGTTCTCCGCGGTCAGCCTCTGCACCTGCGTACTCCTCGCTTCGACCGGGGTGTGTTCGTTTGTGGTTGCCGTGTCCGTCATATCCGTCCCGCCTTGCGCTCCATGACGAGCAGCCAGAGCAGGTAGACGCCGCCGACCAGGCCGGTGACCACGCCCACCGGCAGCTGGTCCGATCCGAAGGCCCGCTGCGAGGCCAGGTCGGAGGCCAGCAGCAGGACGGTGCCCATCAGCGCGCCGGTGAGCAGGTTCGACCCGGGCGAGCGGGTCAGCCGCCGGGCCAGCTGCGGCGCGGCCAGTGCGACGAAGCTGATCGGCCCGGCCGCCGCCGCGGCCGCCGTGGTCAGCAGCACCGCGGCCAGCATCAGCAGCATCCGGGTCCGCTCCACCGGCACGCCCAGCGCGTACGCGGCGTCGTCGCCCATCTCGATCACCCGCAGGGCCCGGCTCTGCCCGAGGACCAGCGGGAACAGCACCGCGCAGACCGCCAGGAGCGGCCACACCTGCGCCCAGTCCCGCCCGGCCAGCGAGCCGGTCAGCCAGACCATCGCCCGGGTCGCCTCGACGATCTGCGCCTTGGCGATCAGGTACTGGATGACGGCGACGAGGACGGCCGAGGCCCCGATGCCGACGAGCACCAGCCGGTAGCCGTGGATCCCCTTCTTGTACGCCAGGAGGTACACGAGGACGCCGGCCAGCAGCCCGCCGACGACGGCGCCCAGCGCGACCTCGGTGGCCCCGCCCTTGAACACGACGATGACGACGAGCGCGCCGACCGCCGAGCCGTACCCGAAGCCGAGCAGGTCGGGAGAGCCGAGGGGGTTTCGCGAGACGGACTGGAAGACCGCCCCGGACATCCCGAGGGCCGCGCCGACCAGGATCGCGACCAGGACCCGTGGCAGCCGCAGGTCGTTGACGATGAAGTCGTCGGCGGGGCTGCCGTTGCCCAGCAGGGTCTGCACGACGTCCCCGGGCGCCATCTCGAAATCGCCGGTGCCGATGAGCACGACGGCCAGCGCCAGCGTCGCCGCGGTCAGCAGCAGCCCGGCGGCGAGCCCGCGCGGCTCGACGCGCAGCGAGGTCCCGCCGGGGCCGCGCAGGGGGCGGGGCCGGACGGTCCTGCGGATCCGGATGTCGGTCACAGCTGGGCCATCCTCTTGCGCCGGACCAGGTGGATGAAGACGGGGCCGCCGACGAGCGCGGTGACGATGCCGACCTGGAGCTCGCCGGGCCGGGTGACGACCCGTCCGACCACGTCGGCGCCGAGCAGCAGCACGGGCGACAGGACGGCCGAGTAGGCGAGCACCCAGCGCATATCGGGTCCGGTGACCAGGCGTGCCAGGTGCGGGATCATCAGCCCGACGAAGACGATCGGCCCGCAGGCGGCGGTCGCGGCCCCGCACAGCAGGGTGATGGCGGCCATGGCGGCGATCCGGGTCCGCGTCAGGTGCGCGCCGAGCGCCCGGGCGGTGTCGTCGCCCATGGCCATCGCGTTGAGCGGCCGGCCCAGCGCCAGGGCGAGCAGGGCGCCGACGACGAGGAAGGGGGCCACCTGCCGGACGGTGTCCATGGTGGCCGAGGCCAGTGAACCCACCGTCCAGAAGCGGAGCTTGTCCAGGGCCTTGCTGTCCATCAGCTGGACGGCGTTGATGTAGCCGACGAGGGCCGCGCTGGCCGCCGTACCGGCGAGGGCGAGGCGCACCGGGGTGGCGCTGCGGCTGCCGCCGAGGACGTAGACGACGGCCGAGACGACGGCGGCGCCGAGGAAGGCCCACCAGACGAATTCGGTCAGCGTGCTCGCCCCGAGGAAGCTGATCGCGGAGACGACGGCGGCCGCGGCGCCGGCGTTGACGCCGAGGATGCCGGGTTCGGCCAGCGGGTTGCGGGTCAGGGCCTGCATCACCGCGCCGGACAGGCCGAGTCCGAGCCCGACCATCACCCCCAGGACGGTGCGCGGGACCCGCAGGTCCCGTACGACCACGTCGTTGGTGGTGCCGCTGTAGTGGAACAGGCCGTGCCAGACGTCGTCGAGCGGCATCGGCTTGGCGCCGACGGCGATGCTCGCCACCGCGACCAGGGCCAGCACCGCGAGGGCGACGAGCAGACCGGCGGCGCGCCTGCCGTGGCGTGGACGGGCCACGGCCACCGGCGGCGCGCTGCGCCCGGTTTCGGGGAGACTCTCAGCCAACACGAAGGTTAGGTTAGCCTACCCTGCATCCCTGCTGATCACCCGACCATACGACCGCACCTTCCTCAGAGCCCCAGCGCGGCCAGCGCCTTCTCCACGTCGTGCGCGTAGGCCCCGTCCCCGGCCGCCGACCAGGCCGCCGCACACAACGCCCGCAGCCCGTCCACCGGATCGGCTTCCTCGCCCGCCACCCGCGACAGCTCCAGGTGCGTGCCCGCGTGCGCCGCGCTCCAGCCGCCGCACCGCCATGCGCCCTCCCGCTCCGCCACCTCCGGCTGCCCGGTCAGCAGCCCGCGCAGGTCCCGGTCCACATAGGTGGGCCGGTGCCGGGGCTCGGCCCGCAGCAGCTGCTCCGCGTCCGTCACCCCGGTCAGCACCAGCAGGGAGTCCACGTCCCCGTTGAACGCGCCCTCGATGTCGGTGTCCAGCCGGTCCCCGACCACCAGCGGCCGCTCCGCCCCGGTCCGCAGCACCGTCTCCCGGTGCATCGGCGGCAGCGGCTTGCCCGCCACCTGCGGATCGGCGCCCGTGGCGATCCGTACGACCTCCACGGCGGCCCCGTTGCCCGGCGCGATCCCGCGCGCCCCCGGAATCGTCAGATCGGTGTTGGACGCGAACCACGGCACCCCGCGGTTGATCGCGTACGCCGCCTCCGCGAACCGCCCCCACTCCAGGCCGGGCCCGCCGTACCCCTGGACGACCGCCGCGAGCCCCTCCTCGTCCGCGGACTCCACCGGCACCAGCCCGCGCTCACGCAGCGCGACCCGCAGCCCCTCCCCGCCGATCACCAGCACCTTCGACCCCGGCTCCACCTGCTCCGCGATCAGCCGGGCCACCGCCTGCGCCGAGGTGATCACCTCACCCGCCTCGGTCGGGATCCCCAGCTCCCCCAGGTGCTCCGCGACCGCCTCCGGGGTCCGCAGCGCGTTGTTGGTGACGTACGCCAGGTGCATCCCGCCGGCCCGGGCAGCGGCGAGGGATTCCACCGCGTGCGCGATGGCGTGCCCGCCCGCGTACACCACCCCGTCCAGGTCCAGCAGGGCCGTGTCGTACGCCTGGTGCAGACTCCGCTCACTGCCCGCGGGACTGGTCCTGCTCTGCCGGGTCATCTGGCCGCTCCTCAATAACCGTCATCAAAACGCTCGGGTCCGCTGTGCTGCTCCGCCGCACACGATCGATCTTGTCCGAGTTTGCACTACCCCCTCGCTCCCCCGGCCATCCCGTATCGCGAGACGGGTCTTACCATGCACCAATGACCACATCTGGCAACGCGGAGCACGGGCTGCGCCTGACCCCCTTCCACGGACTGCGTTACGTCCCGGAGCGCGTCGGCAGCCTGGCGGCGGTCACCTCGCCGCCGTACGACGTGGTCGTACGACCCGACGGAGTCGACTACCTCGAATCCGCCGACCCGCACAACATCGTCCGGCTCATCCTGCCCCAGGCCGGCACCCCGGCCGCGCGCAACGAGCAGGCCGCCCGCACCCTGCACGACTGGCTCTCGGAGGGCGTCCTCAGCGCCGACCCCCAGCCCGCGCTCTACGTGTACGAGCAGCGCAGGGCCGGTCTGCTCCAGCGCGGCATCATCGGCGCCCTGGCCCTGTCCGCCGCCGAGGCCGGCATCGTCCTCCCCCACGAGGACGTCATGCCGGACGTGGTCACCGACCGCGCGGGCCTGATGCGCGCGACTTCGGCCAATCTCGAACCCCTCCTCCTCACCTACCGCGGCGACGGTCCGGGCGCCGGGGCGGACGCGGTCGTCGAGGCGACCGCGGGCCGGGAGCCGCTGCTGTCGACGGTCACCGAGGACGGGTTCCGCCACAGCCTGTGGGCCGTCACGGACCCGGCCGACCTGGCCGCCGTCACCGCCGACCTGGCCCACCGCCAGGCCCTCATCGCGGACGGCCACCACCGCTGGGCGACGTACCTGCGCCTCCAGGAGGAGCACGGCTCGCCGACCCCGTGGGACTTCGGCCTGGTCCTCCTCGTGGACACGGCCCGCTACCCGCTCCAGGTCCGCGCCATCCACCGGATGCTGCGCCGTCTGCCCCTGGCCGAGGCGCTGGAGGCCGTCGAGGGCTCCTTCCGGGTCCGGCCGGTCGACGGCCCGCTCCCGCTGGCCCTGGAGGCCCTCGCGGACGCCTCGGAGCGCGGCAACGCCTTCCTCCTCGGCGGCGACGGCACCTTCCACCTGGTCACCGACCCGGATCCGGCCCTGATCGAGCGCACCGTCCGCCGCGACCGCCCCGAGGCCTGGCGCCGGCTGGACGCGACGGTGCTGCACGCCTCCCTGCTGGACGCCCTGTGGCGGATCCCGGACGCCCCGGACCACATCGCGTACATCCACGACGCGGCCGCGACCGTCGCGATGGCCGAGCGGCACGGCGGCACCGCCGTACTGCTGCACCCGGTCCGCGAGGAGGTCGTACGGGACCTGGCCCGCCAGGGCGTCACGATGCCCCGCAAGTCCACCTCCTTCGGCCCGAAGCCGGCCACGGGCCTGGTGCTGCGCAGCCTGGACTGACCCGGCCCGGAAACGCCGAAGGGCGGCACCCCCTCCCGGGGGTGCCGCCCTTTTCCGGCATCAGGCCTTGTCGCGGGTCTCGCGCTCGTCGTCCTCGACGACCACGATCTCGTCGGTGAGGTCCACGTCGGCGTCCGCCTCGGAGTCGGCGACGGGCTCGTACTCCTCGTCGTCCTCGTCGTAGTACTCGGTCTGGTCGGCGGCACGCTCGGCGGCGGCGACCTCCGCCGCGTCCTCGTCCTCGACGTCCTCGTCACCGAGGTCGGCCTCGTCCTCCAGGACGGCGGCGTCCACGAACTCGACGCCGTCGATCTCGGCCAGGCGGTCGGAGGCGTCGGTCGCCCCGTCCTTGTCGGCCTCAAGGGTCTTGGCGAACCACTCGCGCGCCTCGTCCTCACGGCCGGCGGCCAGGAGGGCGTCGGCGTAGGCGTACCGCAGGCGCGCGGTCCACGGCTGCAGGGAGTTGGAGGCAAGCTCCGGGCTCTGCAGGGTCACGATGGCGGCGTCGAGCTCGCCCATGTCGCGGCGGGCACCGGCGGCGACGAGACGCATCTCGACCTGGCCGGCCTTGTCCAGCTTCTGGACCTCGGGCTCACCGGCCATGGCCAGCGCCCGCTCGGGACGGCCGAGGCCGCGCTCGCAGTCGGCCATGACGGGCCACAGCTCGACGGAACCGGTCATGCGCTTGGCGGCACGGAACTCGGCGAGCGCCTCGTTGTACTTCTGCGTGGCGTACGCGGCGAAGCCGGCGGCCTCGCGCACGGCAGCGACGCGGGAGGCCAGACGCAGGGCGATGCGGGCGTACGCGTACGCCTGCTCGGGGTCCTCGTCGATCAGCCGGGCGACCATCACCAGGTTGCGCGAGACCTCCTCGGCCAGGCCCTTGGGCAGGCTCAGGAGCTCCTGGCGCACATCGGCGTCGATCTCGTGGCCGGTGACGTCCTCGTCGATCGGAAGCCGCTTGACCGGGTCCCGGTCACGGTCGGCGCGGAACTCGCGGCCGCCGCGCTCGTCGCGACCGCCACGGAAACCACCGCGGTCATCGCGGCCGCCACGGTAGCCACCACGCTCGCCGCCCCGGTCGTCACGGCGCGGGTACGAGGGACGGTCGCCACCACGGTCGTCACGACGGCCGTACGAGGGACGGTCGCCGCCCCGCTCGCCGCCGCGGTCGTCACGACGCGGGTAGGACGGACGGTCGCCGCCACGGTCGTCACGGCCACCGCGGAAACCACCGCGCTCGTCATCACGACGCGGGTAGGAGGGACGCCCACCACGGTCATCGTCACGGCGCGGGTAGGACGGACGGTCCTCACGACGGCCGTAGGACGGGCGGTCGCCGCCACGGTCGTCACGGCCACCACGGAAACCACCGCGCTCGTCATCACGACGCGGGTAGGACGGACGGTCGCCGCGGTCGTCACGACGCGGGTACGAGGGACGCTCGCCACCACGGTCGTCACGGCCACCACGGAAACCACCACGGTCGTCGTCACGACGCGGGTAGGACGGACGGTCGCCGCCACGGTCGTCGCGGCGGAAGGACGGACGGTCGCCGCCACGGAAACCACCGCGCTCATCGTCACGGCGGGGGTAGGACGGGCGGTCGCCGCCGCGGTCGTCACGGCGCGGGTACGAGGGACGGTCCCCGCCACGGTCGTCACGGCCACCACGGAAACCACCGCGCTCGTCATCACGACGCGGGTAGGACGGACGGTCGCCGCGGTCGTCACGGCGCGGGTACGAGGGACGCTCGCCACCGCGGTCGTCACGACGGCCGTACGAGGGACGGTCGCCGCCACGGTCATCACGACGCGGGAAGGACGGGCGGTCCCCGCCACGGTCGTCACGGCCGCCACGGCGGTCGTCGTCGCGACGGGGCGTGAACGGACGGTCGCCGCCACGGTCGTCACGGCGGAAGGACGGACGGTCGCCGCCACGGAAACCACCGCGCTCGTCATCACGGCGGGGGTAGGACGGACGGTCGCCGCCGCGGTCGTCACGACGCGGGTACGAGGGACGGTCCCCGCCACGGTCGTCACGGCCACCACGGAAACCACCGCGCTCGTCATCACGACGCGGGTAGGACGGACGGTCGCCGCGGTCGTCACGGCCACGGAAACCACCGCCGGCGGGACGCCCGCCGCGGTCGTCACGGCGGAAGCCGCCACCGGCGGGCCGGCCACCGCGGTCATCGCGGCGGAAGCCACCACGGTCACCGCCACGGTCGTCACGGCCCCCGCGGTAGCCGCCCCTGTCACCGCCGTCGTTGCGACGAGGCTCGCGCTCCGGACGATCGTCGGGAGAGTTGGACATGGGTGTGACTCCTGTCTTCGGGGTACCGCTGTCATTCTCGCGCAACCAGCCCATGGCCGCGCTCTGGCGTAAATCGTGCAAAAACAAAAAGGACCCTTGGTCCTCAGCGTGAACGCTGAGGACCAAGGGTCCTTTGAAAGATTGTTCGGCGGCGTCCTACTCTCCCACAGGGTCCCCCCTGCAGTACCATCGGCGCTGAAAGGCTTAGCTTCCGGGTTCGGAATGTAACCGGGCGT
>NZ_JBEZWL010000087.1:0-30946 GCF_040648015.1 Streptomyces sp. NPDC029216
GGGAGCCCCGGGCGGGCCGGGCGGAGCGGGCGGCTGTACGACGGCCGGACCGGCCAGCATCGTCGCGGCATGGTCGAGCCCACCCCCGAGCGAACCACCGGGCGGCCCGGGCGGCACGGACGGCGTCGGCGCACCAGGCGGCCCGGGCGGCGTCGGCACACCGGGCGGCCCGGGCGGCGTCGGCACACCGGGCGGCCCGGGCGGCGTCGGCGGCTGCACGACGGCCGGACCGGCCAGCATCGTCGCGGCGTACAGCGCCCCACCCCCGGGCGCACCGGGCGCACCACCGGGCACAGGCGGAACCGGCGGCGCAGGCGGCGTCGGCACACCGGAAGCACCCGGCACCCCAGGAGCACCAGGAGCACCGGGAGCACCGGGAGCAGCGGGCCCACCGGGAGCCCCGGGCGCACTGGGGCCACCGGAAACACCAGGCCCACCAGGCCCACCGGGAAGGCCAGCAACACCAGGAGCACCCGGCACCCCAGGAGCACCGGGAACGCCAGGCACACCAGGCCCCCCGGGAACCCCCGGCGGCATCGGCGGAACCGGAGCACCCTGCGGAGCCCCGCCAGGAGCCCCGCCCACCGGCCCGGGCGCCTGGGACCCGCCCGCAGGCGACGCACCGGCGAGGCCCGCGGCCTCCGCCTGGAGCGCCAGCGCCGGGGCGATCGCGGTCTTCGGCAGCTGGCTGCCGCCCGCCATCAGCTGGGTCCTGGCCTCCGAACCCACCCCGGCGGACCCCGGGGCGTCATCCAGGTCGGACCCCGACAGCGCCGGCGCGAACACCGTCGCCGGCAGCGGTACGGAGCCGTCGTCGGCCCCCGGGTTCACATCGGTCCCGGCCCACGGCGTGGACCCGTCCGGCACCCCGGCACCCGACGCACCCGCACCCGCACCCGCACCGGCACCCGACGCACCCGCACCCGAACCGGCACCGGCACCGGCACCCGCAGCCGACGCACCCGCACCGGAAGCACCCGCACCGCCCCCCACCACCGGCGGAATCCCCGCCCGGTCCGCCGCCTCCTGCAGCCACTCCGGCGGGCTCAGCATGAACGACGTCTGCTCCGAGTCGATCCGCGGCGGCGGCACCGAAGCCTCCGAAGCCGCCGTCGCAGCCGCCCCGTACTCCTCCTCGTACCGCCGGATCACCTCACCCACCGGCAACCCCGGCCACAACGTCACCTCACCACTGTCCCGCGCGATGACCAGCCGCTGCCGGCCACCACCCGACACCGGACCACCGGCCCGGTCCTCCGCCCACACCACGAAACCCAGCCCGAACTCCCGCACCCGCACCTCGCGGTGCTGGTACCCGGGCATGTCCCCGTTGATCCATTCCTCGGCGCGCTCCTGCGCCTGCGCGAACGTCACCACGACGCGCTCACCCCTCACCCATGCCGGTGTCGGACACCGGAACCGAACGCGCGAATCCGCCGTCCACCATCAGACCGGCCACCGTCTCCAGCTCCGGCGGATTCCCCGCCAAACGCTCCAGGAAGGCATCGAAATCGGCACCGCACGGCAGCAACAGCCGCTCCACCCGCTCCTGCACCGACCAGCCGTCCCGGTCGCGCGCGTCGTCGTACGGGGAGAACCAGACGGAACCGACCCCCTCGCCCCGCACCTTCACCGCGAGCAGCCCGCCCTGCACGAAGGCCACGCACAGGTAGTCCTTCGTCAGGTGGTCCCGCAGACACTTGTTGATGTAGACGAGGTCATTGACCGCCGCCTCCTCACGCACCGTGAAGAACGGCTGGTCCACCAGCATCCCCAGCTCCACGAACAGCCCCGCACCCACCGGCGCGCACCCGCCCGCCGCCTTCAGGAACGAGCGGTACGCCTCCGGAAGCCGGTACCCGAGGTCCTCCTCGACGCCCTGGACCTGCGACTCCGACACCGACACCAGGGACTTCGGCAGCCCCAGGTGCACCGGCCGCGCCTCCTGGAGCGGCCGCCCGCCACGCTTCTCGTGGTCCACCGGAGCCGTCGCCAGACCCGCGTGGTGCCGCAGCAACGCCTTCACCTCGACCGGGACCAACTCCATCCGCCGCGAGCCCGCCACGTGATGCCAGGTCCAGCCGTGCGGCGTCGCCACCGGCCCGACCGTGTCCCACAGCGGATGCCCCGCCGCATGCATCGCCGCGTTGGCGGACACGCAGTCCGTCAGCCGCAGCTCGTCCGCACCGAAACCCTCCGGGGGTTCGGCGATCTCCACGGCCGCACGCGCGTACCGCGAGAAGTCCGGGTGCCCTTCCCCGTCCATCCGCACCCCATGGGGATGCCGAGCGGCCCGGACCGGGTCCGGGAAATGCACGACCTGCCCCGAGTACGCGGCGTTGGGTGGCACGGCCTGCTGCCCGAGCCGACCTGTCGTCATGGTGGTGGCCCCCTGCTGGATCTGGCTGGTTCACCACAGCCTATGTGCTCGGGCAAGACCCTCACCCGCCCCCGACCCCAGCAGGGGCGCGCGAGGCGGGAACATCCGAATTGATACGAATATTCGACCCCGCTTCCACGTGACAGCGGACATTTGACAGGCTGTCCCCGCAGCACGGGGGCGTGCGCGACAGCGGCCACCACCGCCGCCACGGGAGGGAAGAGGCACCATGCAGACAGCGACCACGCACAACGCGAGTCACCACGCGGCACCCCGCGCCGACCGCGGGCAGAGCACCGAACCCGGCCCCGCCGGCGACCCCCGCCTGCGCTGGAGCACCGCCGCAGGCCCCCACACCCCGCCCGTGCTCCGCTTCCGCCGCGACGGCATCCTGCCCACCGTCGCCGCCGCCCTCTCCGTACGCGGCGAAACCCTCACCGGCACCGCCGGCAAGGGCGACCAGCCCCCCGTACTGCACCCCCTCGTCCAGGACTTCCTCGACACCCTCACCAGCGGCCAGCGGGAACGCTTCACCGGCCGCTGCCCCGAAGCCATACTGCTCTCGCGCCACCTCACCACCGTCGAAAGCGCCCGCAGCAGACGCGCCTCCCGCAAACCGCTCACCGCCAGCGAGGCCCGCCGCGCCCTGAAGCACTCCAAGATCACCGCCCGCCGCATCCGGGAAGACGGCGACCCGCTCCACGGCAGCTACGCACCCCCCTGCCGCTCCTGCGACGCACTCCTCAACCACTTCGGCGTACGACCCGTCGACCTCACCCAGCCCGAGTAGCCACCATGACCGCCTCCTCAGCCACCCCGGCCCCCTCGGCCGCATCGGCCTCCTACGGCCGCTCCTCCGCCACCCGCTTCCCCGTCGGCGTCGACGCCGCCCTCCGCACCGCCGGCTGGGAACCCGGCCGCTGGGACATCAAACAGGCCGAATACTGGGCCGACGCCCTCCGCGACCACACCACCCCCGCCGGCCACCGGCACACCGTCTTCCCGGCCGCCGTCGAAGCCTGGGCCGAATTCGGCGGCCTCACCATCACCGCCCCCGGCCCCGGCCGCCAGATAGCCCCCACCCCGGTCCGCCTCGACCCGCTCACCGGCCTCCACCTGGCCCGCACCTTCGCCGACCTCGGACGGGCCCTCTCCACCCAGCTCTGCCCCCTCGGCTCGGACACCGCCGGCGGAGCCCACCTCGCCATCGACCGCGAAGGCCGCGTCTACCTCGTCGACCACACCGGCGACTGGTACCTCGGCTCAAGCCCCGACGAGGCCCTCACCCTCCTCATCACCGGCCTCCAGCCGGTCCGCCTCACCACCGCCCCCTGACCCCGGGGCCGACGGCACCCGGCGGGACCTACCGGGACGGCAGCACCGCCGACACCTTGAACCCGCCCCCGTCCGTCGGCCCCGACACGAACACCCCACCCAGCCCGAGCACCCGCTCCCGCATCCCCAGCAGCCCGTTCCCCCCACTGGGCAGATCGGCACCCCGCGCCTCCCCCTCACACGGCCCGTTCTCCACCTGCATCGCCACCTCCCCCTCCCGATGCGCCAGCCGTACGACGACCCGCGCGCCCGGAGCGTGCTTGTGGCAGTTCGTCAACGCCTCCTGCACCACCCGGTACGCCGTCTGCTCCACCTCCGCCGGATACGCGCCCCGCTCCCCCTGCACCACCACCTCCACACTCATCCCGGCCGCCCGCGACTGCCCCACCAGCACCTCCAGCTCATCGAGCGAAGGCCCGTCCTCCCCCACCGCCGCCACGGCCGCCACCGACGCCGACGCCGCCACCCGCACCGGCTTCTCCGGCGCCCGCAGCACCCCGAGCATCTCCCGCAGCTCCGTCAACGCCTGCCGCCCCATGTCCCCGACCAGCGCCGCGTTCCTCACCGCCTTCGCCGGATCCTTCCCGGCCACCGCCTGCAGCGCCGCCGCGTGCACCACCATCAGCGACACCCGGTGCGCCACCACGTCGTGCATCTCCCGCGCGATCCGCGTCCGCTCCTCCTGACGCGCCCACTCGGCCCGCTCCTCCGCCCGGTCGGCCAGCAACGACAGCTCCCGCTCCAGCGAATCCGCCCGCTCCTGCAGGCTCTCCATCAGCCGCCGCCGCGCCCCCACGTACAGCCCGAGCAGCACCGGCGGCACGGTCAGCGCCACCGCCATGAAGGCGGACAGCACGAAGACGAGCGCCCCCTCCCCGTCCACGTCCCCCCGGGTCCGCATATAGGTCACGACGAAGGTCCCGGCCAGCGACATCGAGGCCAGAGTCGCGGTGATCCGGCGGGGCACCTCGCAGGCGGCCAGCGTGTACAGCCCGACCACCCCGAGCAGGAACCCCATCGCCGCCGGCGTCACGGCGATCCCG
Source organism: Streptomyces sp. NPDC029216 (assembly GCF_040648015.1). Classification (NCBI taxonomy): domain Bacteria; kingdom Bacillati; phylum Actinomycetota; class Actinomycetes; order Kitasatosporales; family Streptomycetaceae; genus Streptomyces; species Streptomyces sp. NPDC029216. The sequence continues at coordinate 4,759 of NZ_JBEZWL010000087.1, forward strand.
ACCAGCACCACCGCGATCGGCCACCGCCGCCGCAGCACCAGCACGGCCCCCACCAGAACCCCGAACACCACCCCGACCCACACGGGCACCCCGGCCTCGGGCGCGAAGGGAATCCCCTCCACCGCGCACTCGACGGCGGAAACCACCCCCAGCCCCACATCGAGCACGGCCCCCCGCCGCCGCTCCCACCACCAGGGCCCGTCCCGCCCGGCCCCGTCGCGCTCTTCCCCCGTACTGGTCATGCCGCCCAGCGTACGCAGCGGCCGCAGCACGCCGCCGAACGAAATTCCAGCAAACCCGAGGTAATCGCACGTACGACTGAACCGCCCGGAATCCGAGACCTGAATCCCACATTCCGGACGAACCTGTGGGCATGAGCAAATACGCCGACTTCGAGGGCCTCCGCGCCCAGGCCGTCACCCTCCGCCGCGAGGGCCTCAGCCGCCGCCAGATCCGCGACCGCCTGCAGGTCGACAACAACGACATCCTCAACCGCCTCCTGGAGGGCGAGCCGGCCCCCGAATGGACGAAGCGCCCCAACGCCAAGGACGACCTCCGCGACCGCGCGAGGGAACTCCGCCTCCAGGGCATGACGTACGACCAGATCCAGGTCGAACTGGGCTGCTCGAAGAGCTCCATCTCCCTCTGGGTCCGCGACCTACCGAAGCCGGAGCGGCGCACCCGCCCCGTCGGCACCGATATGACCCAGGCGCAGGCCGGCCGGCAGGAGGCTCACGAGCGTCGCCTCATCGCGCATGAAGCCACACGCCACGCGGCGGCAGCCGAGATCGGCCCCCTCAGCCAGAGAGAGCTGTTCCTGTTGGGCGTCGGCCTCTACTGGGCGGAGGGGGCGAAGGCCAAGCCGCACCCCCAGATCAAATTCGTGAACAGCGACCCGAACATGATCAGGACATTCCTTGCCTGGCTGCGCCTCATGGACGTAGCGGACGACCGGCTCCGCTTCACCCTCCAGATCCACGAAACCGCCGACATCGCCGCAGCCGAGGAGTACTGGGAGGGGGTGGTCGGACTCGGCGCCGCGTACTTCTACAAGACGGCCCTCAAGCGCCACAACCCCAGAACCAACCGCAAGAACACCGGTACCAGCTACCACGGATGCCTGACGGTGAGCGTCTTGCGGGGCGCGGAGCTTCACCGTCGCATCGAAGGCGCCTGGTGCGGCATAGTAGGGGGCGTCGACTCGATCACTAAGGCGCGATGTCCGATTTAGTCGAATATCATCCCCTGTAGTGTAATTGGCAGCACAATGGCTTTTGGTGCCATTAGGTCCGGGTTCGAATCCTGGCGGGGGAGCCTCACAAGTTCGGGTCCTGACCTCAAGGTCGGGACCCGGCCTCGTTTCCGACCCGTGACCCCCCGCTATCCTTCACGGGTCCACCCCCGAAGCCGAAGGGCACACCCGTGAGCGCAACCCGCCCGGCAGCCGTCGTCGTACTCGCAGCGGGTGAGGGCACCCGCATGAAGTCTGCGACTCCCAAGGTTCTGCACGAGATCTGCGGGCGCTCGCTCGTCGGTCACGTGGTCGCCGCCTCCCGCGAGCTCGACCCGACCCACCTGGTGGTCGTCGTAGGCCACGCCCGCGAGCAGGTGACCGCGCACCTCGCCGGCGTCGACGCCGGCGTCCGCACCGCCGTGCAGCACGAGCAGAACGGCACCGGCCACGCCGTCCGGATGGCCCTCGAAGAGCTCGGCGGGACCGTCGACGGGACCGTCATCGTGGTCTGCGGCGACACCCCGCTCCTCACCGGCGAGACCCTCCGCGCCCTCGCGGCCACCCACGAGGCCGATGGCAACGCCGTCACCGTCCTCACCGCCGAGGTCCCCGACTCCACCGGCTACGGCCGCATCGTCCGCGACCCGCAGACCGGCGCCGTCACCGCGATCGTCGAGCACAAGGACGCCACCGACGCCCAGCGCGCGATCCGCGAGATCAACTCCGGGGTCTTCGCCTTCGACGGAGCCCTCCTCACCGACGCCCTCGGCAAGGTCCGCACCGACAACAGCCAGGGCGAGGAGTACCTCACCGACGTGCTCGGGATCCTGCGCGAGGCGGGTCACCGCGTCGGCGCGGCGGTCGGCAGCGACCACCGGCAGATCCTCGGCATCAACAACCGCGTCCAGCTCGCCGAGGCCCGCGCGCTGCTGAACGCGCGCCTGCTGGAGCGGGCCATGCTCGCGGGCGTCACCGTCGTGGACCCGGCGAGCGTGTTCGTCGACGTGACGGTCACCTTCGGGCAGGACGCCCTGATCCACCCCGGCACCCAGCTGCTGGGCGCGACGCACATCGGCGAGGGGGCCGAGGTCGGCCCGAACACCCGCCTGAAGGACACCCGCGTGGGCGCGGGCGCCCGGGTGGACAACACGGTGGCGGACGGCGCGGTCGTCGGCGACCTGGCGACGGTCGGCCCGTTCGCGTACCTGCGCCCGGGTACGGACCTGGGTGTGAAGGCGAAGGCCGGCACGTACGTCGAGATGAAGAACGCGACGATCGGCGAGGGCACGAAGGTCCCGCACCTCTCCTACGTCGGCGACGCGACGATCGGCGAGTACACGAACATCGGCGCGGCGAGCGTCTTCGTGAACTACGACGGCGAGCACAAGCACCACACGACCGTCGGCTCACATTGCAAGACGGGTTCGGACAACATGTTTGTGGCTCCGGTCACCATCGGGGACGGTGCCTACACGGCCGCAGGGTCGGTGATCACGAAGGATGTCCCGCCGGGTGCGCTGGCCGTGGCACGCGGCCAGCAGCGGAATATCGAGGGTTGGGTGGCCCGCAAGCGGCCCGGCAGCGCGGCCGCGACGGCGGCTCAGTCCTCGTCCGAGAAGGACTCCGGCCGCCACTGAGGTGAACTGACCGGAAACGAGTACGCCCGGGACGGCGTACCGTGATAGGTGCACGCAATTCGGCTGGCTCACCGTGTGCGGGACGGACGTACACGGGGGCGAGCAGCTTTTCACACGTCTGAGGAGACAGTGCTGTGACCGGGATCAAGACGACCGGCGAGAAGAAGCTGATGCTCTTCTCCGGCCGCGCCCACCCCGAGCTGGCCGAGGAGGTCGCGCACCAGCTGGGGGTCAGCCTGGTGCCGACCAAGGCTTTCGACTTCGCGAACGGTGAGATCTACGTCCGCTTCCAGGAGTCGGCACGTGGCGCGGACTGCTTCCTGATCCAGAGCCACACGGCTCCGATCAATAAGTGGATCATGGAGCAGCTGATCATGATCGACGCGCTGAAGCGCGCGTCGGCTCGTTCCATCACGGTGATCATCCCGTCGTACGGGTACGCCCGTCAGGACAAGAAGCACAAGGGGCGTGAGCCGATCTCGGCGCGCCTGGTCGCGGACCTGCTGAAGACCTCGGGTGCGGACCGCATCCTGACGGTCGATCTGCACACCGACCAGATCCAGGGCTTCTTCGACGGTCCGGTGGACCACCTCTCGGCCCTGAACGTCCTCGCGGACTACGTGGGTGCCAAGGTGGACCGCACCAAGCTGACGGTGGTCTCCCCGGACGCCGGCCGTGTGCGTGTGGCCGACCGCTGGTGCGACCGTCTGGACGCGCCGCTGGCGATCGTGCACAAGCGCCGTGACAAGGACGTCGCCAATCAGGTGACCGTTCACGAGGTCGTCGGTGAGGTCAAGGGCCGGGTCTGTGTCCTGGTCGACGACATGATCGACACGGGTGGCACGATCTGCGCCGCGGCCGACGCGCTGTTCGCGCACGGTGCGGAGGACGTCATCGTGACGGCGACGCACGGCATCCTCTCGGGTCCGGCGGCCGACCGTCTGAAGAACTCGAAGGTGAGCGAGTTCGTCTTCACGAACACGCTGCCCGACCCGTCGGACCTGGAGCTCGACAAGATCACGGTGCTGTCGATCGCTCCGATGATCGCCCGTGCGGTGCGTGAGGTGTTCGAGGACGGTTCGGTGACGAGCCTCTTCGAGGAGCAGCAGTAGTAGTCCTGCTAGATCCTTTTGGGCGCGGCCTCCCCGCCGGGTACACTCGATGAGTTGCTCGGCGAGGGAGGCCGTACCTGTTTGGGTGCGGGTGCTCCGTTATCGACGCGCTCTTCGTAGCAGGCCGTTTCGGCCGGGTGACTCTGTCCGTTTTCGTCACCCCACGAGGAGTGAAGATGTCCGAGATCAAGCTTTCCGCGAAGCTCCGTGAGTCCTTCGGCAAGGGCTCGGCCCGTCAGGCCCGTCGCGACGCCCTGACCCCCGGTGTCATCTACGGTCACGGCGCGACCCCGAAGCACGTCGGTGTCGAGGCCCACGCCCTGATGATGGCCCTGAAGACCCCGAACGTCCTGCTCTCCCTGGACATCGAGGGCGACGGCACCGAGCTGGTCATCCCGAAGGCCGTTCAGCGTCACCCGCTGAAGCGCAACATCCTGCACGTCGACTTCCTGATCGTCCAGAAGGGCGAGAAGGTCACGGTCGAGGTTCCGGTCGTGACCGAGGGCGAGCTGGCCCCGGGCGGCAACCTGCTGGAGACCCTGCTGTCGACCATTTCGGTCGAGGCCGAGGCCACGCACATCCCGACCGAGGTCACCGTTTCCATCGCGGGCCTGGAGGCCGGTGCCACGGTGCACGCCTCGGACCTGGTCCTGCCGGCCGGCACCACGCTGGCCGTCGACGGTGAGACCGCCGTTCTGCAGGTCGTCGCCCCGCAGGCCGAGGAGCCGGCCGCCGAGGCGGCCGAGGGTGCCGAGGCCTGAGCCTCGCTCCTTCCCCTCAGCAGTTGCTGACCGACCGCCGTCCGGCTCCACTGGAGCGGGACGGCGGTCGTCTTCGTTCATGGCAGGACAAGGCATGGCCCTAAGGAGCTTTTGATGTCGGACGACGCGGCACCCTGGCTGATCGTCGGTCTCGGGAATCCGGGAGCGGAGTACGCCGGCAACCGCCACAACATCGGCTTCATGGTGGCCGACCTGCTGGCCGGGCGGATCGGTGGCAAGTTCAAGGCGCACAAGGCGCGGGCGCAGGTGCTGGAGGGCCGGATCGGTGCTCCGGGGCCGGCGAACCGGCGGGTGGTGATCGCGAAGCCGATGTCGTTCATGAACCTGTCGGGTGGTCCGGTGACGGCGCTGCGCGATTTCTACAAGGTGCCGCTGGATCGGGTCGTGGCGGTGCACGACGAGCTGGACATCGACTACGCGACGCTGCGGCTGAAGCTGGGTGGCGGGGACAACGGCCACAACGGGCTGAAGTCGATGACGAAGGCGATGGGTGCGGACTATCACCGGGTGCGGTGCGGGATCGGCCGGCCGCCGGGGCGGATGCAGGTGGCTGATTTCGTGCTGAAGGATTTCTCGTCGGCGGAGCGCAAGGAGCTGGACTGGTTCGTGGACCGGTCGGCGGATGCGGTGGAGTGCCTGGTCCAGGAGGGTCTGGAGCGGGCGCAGTCGGCGTACAACGCGTAGGGCCGTTGAACGGGGGAGCCCCCCGCGCCGGAAGGTGCGGGGGGCTCCGTCGTGTGCGGGGTGGGGTCAGCCGGTGTTGCGCAGGCCGGCGGCGACGCCGTTGACGGTCAGCAGGAGGGCGCGGGCCAGCAGCGGGTCGGGGGTTTCGCCGCGGGCTGCGGCGGCGCGCTGGCGGGCCAGCAGGGAGACCTGGAGGTAGGAGATCGGGTCCAGGTAGGCGTCGCGGACGGCGAAGGTCTGCTGGAGGACGGGCTGGGAGTCGAGGAGCTTCTCGCCGCCGGTGATGCGCAGGACCTCGCGGACGGTGAGCTCGTGTTCGGCCTCGATGCGGGCGAAGACGTGCTTGAGGTGGTCGGGGACGAGGGTGTCGACGTAGTGGCGGGCGATGCGCAGGTCGGTCTTGGCGAGGGTCATCTCGACGTTGGAGAGGAAGTTGCGGAAGAAGTGCCACTTCTGGCCCATTTCGCCGAGGGCGTCGTCCTGGCCGGACTCGCGCAGGGCCTTGAGGCCGGAGCCGACGCCGTACCAGCCGGGGACGATCTGGCGGGACTGGGTCCAGCCGAAGACCCACGGGATGGCGCGCAGGCCGTCGAGGCCGGCGCCGGAGTCGGGGCGGCGGGAGGGCCGGGAGCCGAGGTGGAGGTCGGCGAGCTGGTCGACGGGGGTGGCGGCGAAGAAGTAGGCGGGGAGGTCGGGGTCCTCGACGAGTTCGCGGTAGGCGGAGTGGGCGGCGTCGGAGACGATGTCCATGGCCGCGTCCCAGCGGGTGAGGGCGTCGGGGGACTGGCGGGGGGCGGTGTGGAGGGCGGAGGCCTGGAGGGTGGCCGCGACGGTCAGTTCCAGGTTCTCGCGGGCGAGCGAGGGGACGAGGTACTTGTCGGAGATGACCTCGCCCTGTTCGGTGACCTTGATCTCGCCTTCGAGGGTGCCCCAGGGCTGGGCGAGGATCGCGTCGTGGGAGGGGCCGCCGCCGCGGCCGACGGTGCCGCCGCGGCCGTGGAAGAGGCGCAGGCGGACGCCGTGGCGGTGGGCCACGTCGCGCAGGCGTCGCTGGGCGCGGTGGATTTCCCACTGGCTGGTGGTGATGCCGCCGAACTTGCTGGAGTCGGAGTAGCCGAGCATGACCTCCTGGACGTCGCCGCGCAGGGAGACGAGGCGGCGGTAGGAGGGGTCGGCGAGCATTTCGTCGAGGATGACGTCGGCGGCGCGCAGTTCGTCGGTGGTTTCCAGGAGCGGCACGATGCCGATCTTGGCCCAGCCGGCGTGGAGGTCGAGGAGGCCGGCCTCGCGGGCGAGGACGGCGGCGGCGAAGACGTCGTCGGCGCCCTGGCACATCGAGATGATGTAGGACTCGATGACCTCGGGGCCGAACTTCTCGAAGGCGTCCTTGATGGCGGAGAAGACGCCGAGGGTCTTCTGGCCGGCCGGGTCGAGGGGTGCGGGGGTGGGTGCGAGGGGGCGGCGGGAGCGGAGTTCCTTTGCGAGGAGCTTCTGCCGGTAGTCGCGGGGCATGTCGGCGTAGCGCCAGGATTCTTCGCCGAGGCGGTCGAAGAGCTGGCCGAGGGCGTGGTGGTGGGCGTCGGCGTGTTCGCGTACGTCCATGGTGGCGAGCTGGAGGCCGAAGGCGGCGAGGGTGCGGATGGTGCGGTCCATGCGGCCGTCGGCGAAGAGGGCGCCGCGGTGTTCGCGCAGGGAGGTCTGGATGAGGGTGAGGTCGGTGAGGAGCTCGGCGGTGCCGAGGTAGTCGCGGCCTTCCTCGTGGGGGGTGCCCTTGGCGAGGCGTTCGCGGGTGTTGAGGAGCTTCTGGCGGATGCAGGTCGCCTTGAGGCGGTAGGGCTCCTCCGCGTTGAGGCGCTTGTAGCGGGGGCTGATCTCCGGGAGGCGTTCCAGGTCGGCCTGGAGGGAGGTGAGGAGTTCCTCGGTGGCGCCGGTGTAGCGGATGGAGTTGGAGAGCAGTCCGCGCAGGAAGTCGATGAGTTCGAGGGCGTCGGTGATGCCGTGTTCGTGCTGGAGGATCAGCACGTCGCGGGTGACCTCGGGGGTGACGTTGGGGTTGCCGTCGCGGTCGCCGCCGATCCAGGTGCCGAAGGTGAGGGGGCGGGTGCCGGCGGGGAGTTCGATGCCGACGCGCTGGAGTTCGGCGGCGAGGTCTTCCAGGACGTCGCCGACGGCGTCGGCGTGGAGCTCGTCGAGGTAGTAGATGGCGTTGCGGGCCTCGTCGGTGGGTTCGGGGCGGACGACGCGCAGTTCGTCGGTCTGCCAGACGAGGTCGATGTTCTCGGCGAGGCGCAGGTCGTGGCGGCGGCGGTCGCCGGCTCCGGTGACGGGTTCTTCGAGGAGGGCGGCGATGCGGCGGAGCTTGTTGAGGACGCTGCGGCGGGCGGCCTCGGTGGGGTGGGCGGTGAAGACGGGGCGGACGTTGAGGTTCTTGACCGTTTCGCGCAGGTGCTCGGGGTCGGCGTCCTTGAGCATGTCGGCGGTGCGGGCGAGGAGGCCGCCCTCGGCGGCGCGGTGGGCGCGCAGTTCCTTGCCGCGGTGGACCTGCTCGGTGATGTTGGCGAGGTGGAAGTAGGTGGAGAAGGCGCGCACGAGCTTGGCGGCGGTCTCCAGGTCGGTGTCGCCGAGCAGCGCGGCGGCGGCCTCGCCGTCGGTGCGGGTCAGTGCGCGGACTCGTTCGACGAGGTCGAGGAGGTCCTGGCCCTCCTGGCGTACGAGGGTCTCGCCGAGGAGGTCGCCGAGGCGGCGGATGTCCGCGCGCAGCTCCGCGTTGGCCGTCTGCGCGGCGCGCTTGCGGGCGGACGGGTCGGCGGGCTGGGTGACGGGGGCCTGGGCGGCCTGGTCAGCACTGCTCACAGGTGCGGCTCCTTGCAGTGTTCGAGCGCTACTGGGCTGTGGGCTCCCGGGGGTGCGCGTCCGGCGGTGCCGTGCTGTGCGCAGCCCGGGCTGCCCGTGCGGACCGCGCTGTCCGACGACACCAGGATAGGTGGCGTGTGCCTGTGCCCCGGCAGAGTGGGCCGGTGTGCTGGCCGGGCGGCGTGGTGCGGGCGTGCTCCTCTTGCCGGGCGGGACGGTTTTGCCATACTTACGTTGCCGTAGGTTACGGGTCCGTAGGTCTGTGGGCCGTGACCTGGGCATCTACCCGCTTCCCACCCCCCAGGGGATTCCTGATGACCATCGGTCCCGATCTGATCGAGGGCGCTTCGGCGTCCTCCGGTACCTCAGTGCCGTCCGCGACCCGCGGCGGTGAGCAGAAGCGCTCGGTGGAGCAGGTCGCGCTGCTGCTGTTCATCACCGTGCCCTTCGTGGCGCTGCTGGCGGCGGTGCCGCTGGCGTGGGGCTGGGGGGTGAGCTGGCTGGACCTCGGTCTGATGGTGTTCATGTACTTCCTGGCGTGCCACGGGATCACCATCGGCTTCCACCGGTATTTCACGCACGGTTCCTTCAAGGCGAAGCGGCCGCTGCGGATCGTCCTGGCGGTGATGGGGTCCCTCGCGGTGGAGGGTCCGCTGGTGCGCTGGGTGGCGGACCACCGCAAGCACCACAAGTACTCCGACCACGAGGGTGACCCGCATTCGCCGTGGCGGTTCGGGGAGACGCTGCCGGCGCTGCTGAAGGGCCTGTGGTGGGCGCACATCGGCTGGCTGTTCGACGAGGAGCAGACGGACCAGCAGAAGTACGCGCCGGACCTGATCAAGGATCCGGCGATCCGGCGGATCAGCCGTGACTTCGTCTACTGGACGGTGCTGTCGCTGGCGATCCCGCCGCTGGTGGGCGGTCTGGTGACGATGTCCTGGTGGGGGGCGTTCACGGCGTTCTTCTGGGGTTCGCTGGTGCGGGTCGCGCTGCTGCACCATGTGACGTGGTCGATCAACTCGATCTGTCACGCGGTGGGCAAGCGGCCGTTCCGGTCGCGGGACCGCAGTGGGAACGTGTGGTGGCTGGCGGTGCTGTCGTGCGGGGAGTCGTGGCACAACCTGCACCACGCGGATCCGACGTCGGCGCGGCACGGTGTGCTGCGCGGGCAGGTGGATTCGAGTGCGCGGCTGATCCGGTGGTTCGAGCTGGCGGGGTGGGCTTCGGACGTGCGGTGGCCGTCGGAGTCGAGGATCGACGCCCGGCGCAAGGAAAAGACGCCGAACGCGGCATGATGGGGGACGTGGCGATCGACGGCAGCAGTACCAGCAGCGACAAGCCCAGGCGAGGACGCCGGGTCCGGATGACGGGCGCCGAGCGGCGCCAGCAACTGCTGGACATCGGCCGCACCCTGTTCGCCGAGAAGGGCTTCGAGGGGACCTCGGTGGAGGAGATCGCGGCGAAGGCCGGGGTGTCCAAGCCGGTGGTGTACGAGCACTTCGGCGGCAAGGAGGGGCTGTACGCGGTGGTGGTGGACCGCGAGATGCGCCAGTTGCTGGACGGGGTGACGGGCGCGTTGACGGCCGGGCATCCGCGGGAGCTGCTGGAGCAGGCGGCGTTCGCCCTGCTGGACTACATCGAGAACTACACGGACGGCTTCCGGATCCTGGTCCGGGATTCTCCGGTGGCGCAGTCGACGGGCACGTTCGCGTCGCTGATCAGTGACATCGCCACGCAGGTGGAGGACATCCTGGGTCTGGAGTTCAAGGCGCGGGGGTTCGATCCGAAGCTGGCGCCGCTGTACGCGCAGGCGCTGGTGGGGATGGTGGCGCTGACGGGGCAGTGGTGGGTGGAGACGCGGCGGCCGAAGAAGGCGGAGGTGGCGGCGCACCTGGTGAACCTGGCCTGGCACGGGCTGGAGCACCTGGAGGCCCGGCCCCGGCTGGTGGGTCACCGCAAGAGCTGATGCCCGTACCGCTGCGCCCTGTCACCGGGTTTCCGGTGACAGGGCGCCGTCGTGTGGGGCGGGGTGCCGCTCAGCCGGTCAGGGGTTCGAGGAACTCAAGCCGGTTGCCGACGGGGTCGTGCGAGTAGAAGCGCCGGTGGCCCGGCAGGTTGTCGTCCCAGACGACGTCCGCCCCGCGTTCGCGGAGTCTGCCGGCGTACTCCTCGATACCGGTGACGCGCAGTCCCGGGTGTGCCTTGCGGGCCGGCCGGAAGTCCTCCTCCACCCCCAGGTGCAGCTGTACCGCGCCCGCGGCGAACCAGCAGCCCCCGCGTGCGGCGAGGACGGGGGGTTTGGAAATCTCTGTCATGCCCAGGACGTCTTGGTAGTAGGCGCGGAGCGTGTCCTCCGAGCCGGGCGGTGCGGCGAGTTGTACGTGGTCCACTGCGCTGAGCACGGTCATGCCTCCTTGCGGGCGACGGCGAAGATACGGCGGAACGGGAAGACGGTGCCCCGGGGGCCGCTGGGGTAGGCGAGGCGCAGGGCTTCGCGGTATTCGGCGAGGAACCGGTCGGCGGAGTCGCGGTCGTCGCCGAGGGCGGTGAGCACGGGGCGCAGGGCGGTTCCCTTGACCCAGTCGAGGACGGGGTCGGGGCCCTGGAGCATCTGGTGGTAGGTGGTCTCCCACACGTCGACGGCGCAGCCCAGTTCGGTGAACCGGGCGAGGTATTCGGCGGGTTCGAGGATGTGGATGTAGCGGGCGCCGTGTCCGGCGAGGCGTCCGCGCCAGCGCGGGGTGTCGCAGAGTTCGGCGAGGAGCCGGTGGCTGGGGGCGGTGAAGTTGCCGGGGATCTGGAAGGCGAAGGTTCCGCCGGGGCGCAGTCCGTTGATCCAGGCGGCGAAGGAGCCGGGGTGGCTGGGCACCCACTGGAGGGCGGCGTTCGACACGATCAGGTCGTAGGTCTCCTCGGGCATCCAGTCGGCGATGTCGCCGTGGCGGAAGTCGAGGTGGCCGCCGCCGGGGGTGGGTCCGGCGTGTTCGGCGTCGGCGAGGCGGAGCATCTCGTGGGAGAGGTCGAATCCGGTGATGCGGGCCTCGGGCCAGCGGTCGGCGAGGAGGGCGGTGACGTTGCCGGGGCCGCAGCCCAGGTCGGCGATGCGCGCGGGCCGGGTGGGGAGCTCGGGTATGCGGGTCAGCAGGTCAAGAAAGGGGCGTGTGCGGTGGCCGGCGTGGCGGAGGTACTGGTGCGGGTCCCAGACGGGTGCGGAGGGCGTGGAGCCGTCCAGGGCCGGGGGGCGCACGGCCGGCGCGATATCGGAATGCATGTTCGAGCCTCCCTACTGGTGGGGCGGTCGGAAGCGGAAGCTGTTCCGGCCCCCTCCATGCCCCATGCTCGGTCAGAATATATCTCGATGTCAAGATTCTCGATTTGAAGAGACTTCATGTCGACAGACCCCGTACACTGATCCGCATGGAGGACGAGGTCGACCGACTGGTCGCGGCATGGCGGCGAGAGCGCCCTGACCTCGACGTGGAACCGCTCGAAGTGCTCAGCCGCGTCAGCCGGCTCGCACGCCACCTCGACCGCGCCCGCAGACTGGCCTTCTCCGAGCACGGCCTCGAACCGTGGGAGTTCGACGTCCTGACCTCGCTGCGGCGCGCCGGGGCCCCGTACCAGCTCTCCCCCGGCCAGTTGCTCACCCAGACGCTCGTCACCTCCGGCACCATGACCAACCGCATCGACCGGCTCGCCAAGAAGGGCCTCGTCGAACGGCTGCCGGACCCCAGCGACCGGCGCGGGGTGCTGGTACGGCTGACCCCCGAGGGGCGCGACCGCGCCGACCAGTCCCTGGCGGGGCTGCTGGCCCAGGAACGGGCGATCCTGGCCCAGCTGTCCGCGGCCGAGCGCGTCGACCTCGCGGGCCTGCTACGCCAGTTGACCGCTCCGTTCGACAACATCCCCGGCTAGCTCCGCCGGCCGCACTCCGGCCCGCCGGGCCAGGGCCACGGCCGCCAGGGTGGAGTGCACGCCCAGCTTGCCCAGCACGTTCTGCATATGGGTGCGGACGGTGTGCGGGGACAGGAACAGCCGCGCCGCGACGTCCTTGCGCCCCAGCCCCGCCACCATGCAGCGCAGCACCTCGTGCTCGCGCGGCGTGAGGGACTCGACGAGGCGTTCGCTGTCGGTGCGGTGCTTGCGTGCGGCGGTCAGCTCCCGCAGCACCCCGGTGAGCAGCGCGGGTGTCAGGTGGGTCTCCTCGCGCAGCACCCCCCGGATCACGGCGAGCAGCCGCGACAGCGAGCAGTCCTTCGCCACCCACCCGGAGGCCCCGGCCTGGAGGGCGAGGGCGGCGCGGCGGGGGTCGTCGCGCTCGGCGAGGACCACCGAGCGGACGCCGGGGTGGGCGGTGCGCACCCCGGCGACCAGTGCGATGCCGTCCGCCGGCGGCGGGGACGGGGCGCCGGGCGCCCGCTGGCCGGGTACGGGCAGGGCCGCGCCCGTACCCGTACCGGCAGCTGGCCCTCCCGGCGTGACTGGTGCTCCCGGTGCTCCCGGTGTGCCGGCGGCGCCCAGGTCGGCGTCGACGAGCAGCACGTCGAAACGGCGGCCTTCCGCGGCCGCGCGTTCGAGGCAGCGCTGGGCCGCGGGACCGCTGCCGGCCGCGGACACGTCCACGTCCGGCTCGGCCGCGAGCGCGGCTGCGAGAGATTCGGCGAAGATGCGGTGGTCGTCGACCACCAGGACCCGGATACGAACCACAAAACCCCCAAGGGTCGGGGAACGGACGACTGCGGGTACGGCACCCGGACCAGGTGGCCCACACGCCCCCGCGGCCGCCGCCGCGACACCTGTGCACCTACCCGGGACCGGACGCCGTACCCGGCGCGTTCGACCCCTGAATCAACACCGGCCCCCACCGGTGTCACGCATCAGCGTAGAGCGGGCGGCGTCCCGCGGTTGGCCGAATAGCAGAAGTTTTCCGAGCGATTTTCGGGTCGCAGGGTCCACAACGGCCTTTCGCATGGCCGGATTTCGCCTTTCCGAAAGCCCGGGAAGTCGATTTTCCGACCGGTGTGTGCCCCGGGCAGTTGCACGGGGTGCTTTTCACCCGGCGTACGCGCGCCGGGCGCCCGCGCGGAGCGCCCGTCCACCGCGCTCGCCGGATATGCGCGCGCCCCCCGCACCGGAGGGTGCGGGGGGCGCGGGAGGGTGGCGGTGGCCCGGCGCGCGGGGGGCGCAGGGGGCGCGGACCGGCGTCGGGCCGGAGCGTCAGGAGCGCTGCCTGCGGGCGAAGTTCCAGGCGTCCGTCACGATGTTGGTGAGGTCCGAGCGGGTCGGGGTCCAGCCGAGGCGCTCGTGCGCCGCGCGCGCGGAGGCGACCAGCACGGCCGGGTCGCCGGCCCGGCGGGGGGCGACGACCTCGGGGATGTCGCGGCCGGTGACCTTGCGGACCGTTTCGATGACCTCGCGGACCGAGAAGCCGCTGCCGTTGCCGAGGTTGCAGATCAGGTGCTCGCCCGGGGCCGCGACGCGCAGCGCGGCGAGGTGGGCCTCGGCGAGGTCGGCGACGTGGATGTAGTCGCGCACGCAGGTGCCGTCGGGGGTGGGGTAGTCCTCGCCGAACACCGAGATGGACTCGCGCTCGCCCAGGGCGACCTGGAGGACGAGGGGGATCAGGTGCGTCTCGGGGTCGTGGCGTTCGCCGTACTCGCCGTAGGCGCCGGCGACGTTGAAGTAGCGCAGCGAGACGGCCGCGAGGCCGTGCGCCGCGCACTCCCCCGCGATCATGTGGTCGACGGCCAGCTTGGAGGCGCCGTACGGGTTGGTGGGCGCGGTCACCGAGGTCTCCGTCAGCGCGCCCTCGGCGGGCTCGCCGTAGGTGGCGGCGGTGGAGGAGAAGACGAGCGTGCGCACGCCGGCCTCGCGCATCGCGGTGAGCAGGGCGAGGGTGCCGCCGACGTTGTTGTCCCAGTACTTGCCGGGGTTCACCACGGACTCGCCGACCTGCGAGGAGGCCGCGAAGTGCAGGACGGCGTCGTAGGAGGGGTCCAGGTGGCGGGCGGCGTCCTGGATGCGCCCGTTGACGAGGGTGGCGCCCTCGGGGACGCCCTCGCTGAAGCCGGTGGAGAGGTCGTCGAGGACGGTGACCTCGTGTCCGGCCTCCAGGAGATGCGCGGCGACCACGCTGCCCACGTATCCCGCACCGCCGGTGACCAGGTACTTGCTCACTCGTATTCCTACCTCTCGCGGACGCACGCGGCTGCGCGTGCTGGTATCTGGCTTACCGGATTCCGCGCTTCCGGGGAAATCGTCCGCCCGGGAGCCCTGTGGGCCGCCCGGGCCGGGCGGCTCAGCCCGCGGGCTGTTCGGGCCGGTCCCGGGGCTCCTGCGGCTGCCGCTGCCCGGGCAGGACGGCCCGGTCGAGGAGTCCGGTGCGGGCGGCCAGCGCGGCGGCCTCCAGCCGGGAGCCGACGCCCAGCTTCATCAGGACCCGCTGGACGTGCGTGCGCGCGGTGCTCGGCGCGATGTCCATGCCGACGGCGATCAGCCGGGTGTCCTCGCCCTCGGCGACCCGCACCAGCACCTCCACCTCGCGCGGGGTCAGCAGGCGCAGGAGCCGGCTGCCCTCGTCGTCGGGCTGGGCGGCGGGGTTGAGGAGCTCGGCGAAGGCCCCCTGGAGCAGTTGCGGGGAGATGGCGACCTCCCCCGCCCGCGCCTTGGCCAGGGCCCGCTCGACGCCCTCGATGCGCTCGTCCTGGCGTACGTAGCCGGAGGCGCCGGCGGCGAACGCGGCCGCGATCCCGCGCGGGCTCGGCACGGGGCCGAGGACCACGACGGCGATCTGCGGGCGCTCGCGCTTGATGCGCACGACGGGCTCGAAGACCCCGGGCTCCGCGGGGGTGGCCGTGCCGAGCAGGCACACCTCCGGGGCGCGGCTGATGACCAGTTCGGCGGCTCCGGCCGCGGGCGCGGCCGCCGCGAGCACGCGGTGCCCGCGCAGTTTCAGGGCCGAGGCGAGGGCCTCGGCCAGCAGACGGTGCTCGTCGACCACCATGACGCGTACGCCCATCAAGGCTCCCACCCCAGATCCTTCTGACCCGGCAAGCTACACGCTTGTTCGACGGGGTGCGGGGGTTACCGCGCGAAAGCCCCCGATCGGTGGGCACCGGTCGGGGGCTTTCGCGGCTGGTCGCGCCTTCGTGGTGCGGGCGTCAGTTCGCGGCGAAGGAGACGAACAGGTAGTCCTTCTCCTTGTCGGAGTACGGCTTGCTCGCCAGGCTCTCGGCCAGGAACAGGCGGCCGTTGTGGTAGCGGATCTCGGAGCGGTCCGGGGAGAAGCCCGACTCCAGGCTCCGGCTGGAGGCCGGGTTCTGCATCAGCAGGGTCTCCTTCATCGTCTTGCCGTCGATGCTGACGACCTGCCCGCCGTTGTCGTACGGGGGCACCTTGTAGGCGATGATGTTCGACCCGTCCATGCGCAGCGGGTACATGACGTACTTCTCGCCGGCGTCGGCGCGGTCGCTGGTGGCCTTGCCGGTCTCCAGGTCGAAGGAGACGATCTCGTTGGTGCGGCCGCTGGAGGACGAACCCTGGTGCTCGTAGGACGGCAGGTAGACCTTGCCGTTGCCGACGACCATGTTGGTGCACTGCTCGACCTCGGTGGCCGGGCACCGGGGCGCGAAGCTGCCCGAGGCGAGGCCGATGCGGGTCTTGAGCTGGCCGGCGTCGTCGAGGACGAAGAGGTCGCTGACGTTGGTGGCGTTCTTCGCGGTGTTGCCGACGTTGGCGGCGACGACGACCGGCTTGGTGGAGATGATGCCGGCCCATTCGATGCCCGCGGACAGCTTGTACGAGTACTTGGGCGCGCCGCTGACGGGGTCGAGGGACTGCGCGTAGAGGGTCTCCTCGGTGCCGTGGCCGCACTTGCGGAGCACGGCGAGGGCCTCGCCGCCCGCGTAGCCGAGGTCGTAGCAGCCCTCGGCGTCGGTCTTCGGGGTCCACAGGGACTTGCCGTCGGCGAGGTTCCAGGCGGCGCCGCCGTAGAGGCCGCCGGCGGCGACGGTCTGGCCGCTGATGGTGACCTCGGTGAAGGGCACCGGCTTGTCGCCGCCGGTGGCGGACTTGGCGGTGGCGGTCCACGCCATCTTCCCGGTGTTCAGGTCGACGATGCCGACCTGGGTGCACTGGGGGTACTTCTTGTCGGCGGTGGCCGGGCCCTCTTCGAAGAGGATGGCGGTCTTGTTGTCGGCGATGTGCTTGGTGGCGCCGCAGACGTTGGCGGGGAGCGGGAGCTCCCACTTCTTGCCGCCGTCGACGAGGTTGTAGCCGACGACCTTGCCCAGGTCGGACTTGACGTAGGTGGTGTCGGTCAGCCAGGAGCCGTCGACGCCGACCACGTCGGATCCGGGCACCTGGGTGGTCACGTTGACGAGCGTCTTCGACTTGGGGTTGGACGGGGCCTTCTCGCTGCCGGCCAGGGCGGGGGCCTTGGGGTCGGGCGAGCCGCTGGCGCTCACGGCGGGCGGGTTGTCGCCGCCGCCCTCGTCGGAGGTGTACCAGAAGCCGCCGCCGATGATGAGGGCCATCGCCAGTACGGCCGCGCCGACGATCACCAGCTGGTTGCGCAGGTCGTTGCCGCCGCCACCGGAGGCGGCGGCGGGCTGCGGCGGGGCCGGGGCCTGGAGGGTGCTCGGCTGCTGCGGCTGCTGGGGGTAGCCGTAGCCGGCCTGCGGCTGCGGGTACCCGTAGCCGGGCTGGCCTGGCGGCACGGCCGGCTGCGCGGGCTGGGTGGCGGCCTGCGGGGGCTGGGGCGGGGTGCCGGGGGCCGGCGGCTGGCCCGGGGGCGGGCCGGGCGGCGGCGGGGGGCCGCCGAAACCGCCGGACGGCGGCTGGCTGGGGGGCGGCGGGGTACTCATCTGCTACTGCCTCTCGGTGGGCGGCTCGGTGGACTCGTTCACTTGCCGAAGACCATCAGGAGCTTCTCGTCCGTGCTGTTGCCGAGCAGCGACGTGACGGACAGGAAGAAACGGCCGTCCTGGTAGGACCTCTTGGCGAACAGGAAGGAGCCTTCGACCTTCGCGGCGGGGCCCGAGGGCAGGCGCAGCAGCGGCTTGGGGGCGCCGCCGGCCGCCGGGATCGTGACGATCTCGCCGGGCTGGTCGAGGGCGCCTCGGCGGTAGGCGATCAGCTGTCCGTTGCCGGCCTTGAGGGGCTGGATGGTCCGCTTGTCCCCGGCGGCCTGGCGCCACTTGGCCTTGCCGGTGCCGATGTCGAAGGCGACGACCTCGTTGTTCGAGCCGTCCTTCGTGGTCGTCGCCAGGTAGAGGGTGTCGCCGTCGACGGCGGCGTCGCCGCAGCCCTGGAGGTCGTCCGAGCTGGTCTTGTCCCCGCAGTTGACCTGGAAGGAGCCCTCGGCGGCCATGCTGGAGCGCTTCTTGCCGTCCGCCGTCAGGGCGATGACGGCGCGCTCCTTGGTGTCGCGGTTGCCGATGTCGAGGACGGCCGGGGAGACGGAGTAGACGGAGTTGACCCGCCAGCCCTTGGGGAGCTTGTAGGACCAGGTCTTCTTGCCGGTGACCGGGTCGGCGTCCTGGACCTCGTAGGTGTGGTCGTCGTCCATGCACATGGCGATGCCGAGCATCTTGCCGCCGGCGGCGGCGTACTGGCCCGGCTGGCAGCCTTCGGGGACGTTGCCGGAGAAGAGCTTGTCGCCGGTGCTGATGCGGTAGGCGCTGGTGCCGCCGAGCCGGTTGACGGCGACGGTGTCGCCGGTGAGGGTGAGGGAGGCGCTGCCGCCGCCGTCGAAGATGCTCTCCTTGGCGACCTCCTTCGTCCAGCCCTCCTTGCCGGCCTTCAGGTCGAGCAGCTTCAGCTGGTTGCAGGTGGCGTTGGAGCCCTCGCCGTCCTTGACGACGACGACCGTCTTGCCGTCGGCGGTGGTCTGGTCGGTGAGCCCGCAGACGGCCGTTCGGAAGTCGACCTTCCACTTTTCCTTGCCGTCGGTCACGGCGTAGCCGACGGCCGTCGTCCCGATCGTCTTGACGACGGTGTCGCCGACCACCCACTGGCCGTCGGTGGGGATGCCCGCGCCGGGGCCCTGGAGCTTGGCGGTCTTGAGCCACAGCACCTTGTCCTCGCCGGACTTGCGGCCCGCGTTGAGGTCGGTCTGCTCGCCGCTGCCGTTGCCGCTGCCGTCGCCCTTGTCCACGGACGCGGAGCCGGACGGCTTCGGGTCGGCGGGGGTGGAGGCCTGCGCGGCGGGCTGCTTGGGGCCGTCGTCGTCCCGGCCGAAGGCGAACCAGGCGCCGGTACCCAGGACGAGGACGCCCGCGACGGCCGCCGCGACGACGACCGCGCCCTTGCGGCGGCCGCCGGGAGGCGGGCCGGCGGGCGCGCCGGGAGGCGGCGGGAAGCCGTGGCCGCCGGGCTGGGCCAGCGGCTGGGGGACGGTCGGCGGCTGCTGGGCGTACGGGTTGCCGCCCTGGGGCGGGTAGCCGTAGCCGGGCTGGGGCGGGCCGGGGAGGTGGCCGTAACCGGAGGGCGGCGGCGGCTGGTTCGGCGGCTGGGGCGGCTCGGTCATCAGCGCATACCTTCGGCTTCAGGCGGTCGGTGGACCGGGAGGGACCCGGCGGAGATCGAAAAGAACCGACCCTTTCTATCACTCGTGGCCGGTACGCACCGGGCCGGTCGCACCCCTGTTCCCAAGGACGGACCGGCCTGTGACGCGCCTGTTATCCGGCTGCTCGAGTCCCCGGCGGGTGCTCCGGCCCGGTCCGCGGACTCAGGCGTCCTCGGCCAGTTCCAGCCAGCGCATCTCCAATTCGTCCCGCTCGGAGATGAGTTCGCGCAGCTCCGCGTCGAGCTTGGCGACCTTGTCGTAGTCGGTGGAGTGCTCCGCGATCTGCGCGTGCAGGTTGGACTCGCGGTCCGCCATCTTGTTGAGCTGGCGCTCGATCTTCTGGAGTTCCTTCTTCGCGGCGCGCGAGTCCCCGGAGGCCGTCGACTTGGCCGCGGCGGCCGGGGCGGAGGGCGCCGGGGCGGCGGCCTCGATCATCCGCCGGCGGCGCTCCAGGTACTCGTCCAGGCCGCGCGGCAGCATCCGCAGGCTCGCGTCGCCGAGCAGCGCCATCACCGTGTCGGTGGTGCGCTCGATGAAGAACCGGTCGTGGGAGATCACGATCATCGAGCCGGGCCAGCCGTCGAGGAGGTCCTCCAGCTGGGTGAGGGTCTCGATGTCGAGGTCGTTGGTGGGCTCGTCGAGGAAGAGGACGTTGGGCTCGTCCATCAGCAGGCGCAGGATCTGCAGCCGGCGCCGCTCACCGCCGGAGAGGTCGCCGACGGGCGTCCACTGCTTCTCCTTGGTGAACCCGAACTGTTCGCACAGCTGGCTGGCCGTCATCTCGCGGCCCTTGCCGAGGTCGACGCGGTCGCGGACGCGCTGGACGGCCTCCAGGACGCGCAGCGACGGGTCGAGCTCGCCGACCTCCTGGGAGAGGTAGGCGAGGCGGACGGTCTTGCCGACGGTGATCTCGCCGGACGCCGGCTGGGCCTCGCCCTGGGTGCGGGCGGCCTCGGCGAGGGCCCGCAGGAGTGAGGTCTTGCCCGCGCCGTTGACGCCGACCAGGCCGACGCGGTCGCCGGGGCCCAGGTGCCAGGTGAGGTGCTTGAGGAGGGTCTTGGGGCCGGCCTGGACGGTGACGTTCTCCAGGTCGAAGACGGTCTTGCCGAGGCGGGCGTTGGCGAAGCGCATCAGCTCCGACTTGTCGCGCGGCTCCGGCACGTCGGCGATCAGCTCGTTGGCGGCCTCGATGCGGTAGCGGGGCTTGGAGGTGCGGGCGGGGGCTCCGCGGCGCAGCCAGGCCAGCTCCTTGCGCATCAGGTTCTGCCGCTTGGTCTCCTCGGTGGCGGCGATCCGCTCGCGTTCGGCGCGGGCGAAGACGTAGTCGCTGTAGCCGCCCTCGTACTCGTAGACGGAGCCGCGCTGGACGTCCCACATGCGGGTGCAGACCTGGTCGAGGAACCAGCGGTCGTGGGTGACGCAGACGAGGGCGCTGCGGCGGGTCTGGAGGTGGGCGGCCAGCCAGGAGATGCCCTCGACGTCGAGGTGGTTGGTCGGCTCGTCGAGGACGAGGAGGTCCTGCTCGGCGATGAGCAGCTTGGCGAGCGCGATGCGGCGCCGCTCGCCGCCGGAGAGCGGGCCGATGACGGTGTCCAGGCCCTGGCCGAAGCCGGGCAGGTCGAGGCCGCCGAAGAGACCGGTGAGGACGTCGCGGATCTTGGAGTTGCCGGCCCACTCGTGGTCGGCCATGTCGCCGATGATCTCGTGCCGGATGGTGGCGGCGGGGTCGAGGGAGTCGTGCTGGGTGAGGACGCCCATCCGCGTGCCGCCGCTCTGGGTGACCCGGCCGGTGTCGGGTTCCTCCAGTTTGGCGAGCATCCGGATGAGGGTGGTCTTGCCGTCGCCGTTGCGGCCGACCACACCGATCCGGTCTCCCTCGGATACGCCGAGGGAGATGCCGTCGAGCAGGGTACGGGTGCCGTACACCTTGCTGACTGCCTCGACATTGACCAGGTTGACGGCCATCAGACGCGCTCCAGGGAAAGTGTGTGGATCAGCCCCTCAGCCTAACCCTCCGCGCCGACACCGACCGTTCCACCAGCCAGGCGCCCGCCAGGGCCATGCCGATGGCGGCGGGCGCGGTCACCGGGAGGGCGACGAGGACGGCGGTGTGCCCCTCCAGCAGCCCGCCGAGCCCGGTCATGGACACGCCGAGGATCCCGAGGAGGCACAGGGTGATCCCGAGGGCGGCGGCGGGCCCGCTGCCGGGGGCCTCGCTCGTCCGGGAGGGCGCCTCGAAGCGGCGGAAGCAGCCCACGAGCACGGCGGTGACCCCGGCGGCCAGCAGGATCCGCACGGGCACCTGCGCCCACCAGGCGGCGGTGGCGGGCTCGGGCAGGCCGAGGCCGGCGGCGAGCTGGGCGGCGTACACGCCGAGCATGGCGGTGAGGTGCCAGAGGAACGCGGTCATGGCCACCCCGTTGGCGGCGACCACCCCGCGCCAGACGCGGGGCCGGGCGAGGAGGGCCGCGGCGGGCCGCGCGAACAGCTGGACGGCGCCGGTCAGCCACAGGCCGTGGCAGAGCAGGGCGAGGGTGGGCGGGGCCATGTTGGAGACCTTCTCGCCGGGCATCCCCACCATCGACAGCGGGTACGGTCCGGCCGCGACGAGCAGCACCGCCCCGGCGAGCCCGGCGCCGCCGAGGAGGGCGGGGCGGCGGATGCGGCCGTCGGCCCGCAGGAAGCCGAGCTGGTGGACGGCGAGCCAGACGAAGGCGAAGTTCAGGAACTCCACGTACGGGACCCCGAGCGCGAAGCGCAGGACGTCGACCAGGGCGGCGGCGCCGGCGAGCGCGGCGAAGGCCCCCCATCCCCAGCGGGCGTGGGCCCGCAGCAGCGGCGGGGTGAAGGCCACCATGGCGAGGTAGATCCCGATGAACCACAGCGGCTGCGTGACCATCCGCAACGCGGCCCCGGCCAGCGGCCCGCGGTCGGCGCCGGCGAGCTGCACGGCGAGGGCGAGCGCGGCCCACACGAGGACGAAGACGAGGGTGGGCCGCAGCAGGCGGTGCAGCCGGGCGCGCAGGAAGACGGCGTAGACGGGCCGGCCGTCGGAGCGGCGCTCCAGGGAGCGGTAGGAGAGGGCGTGCGAGAACCCGCCGACGAAGAAGAAGACGGGCATGACCTGGAGGCCCCAGGTGAGCACCTGCAGCGCGGGCACGAGGGCGAGCAGGTTCCCTATGCCGGCGGCGCTGACGGCGGCCATCAGCCAGTGCCCGAGGACGACGGTCCCGAGGGAGGCGACCCGGAGCAGGTCGACGTACCGGTCACGTCCGGCGGGGGTGGCGGCGGCGAGCTCGCGTGCGCTGACTGTCATGCCCCCTACGCTCGCGGCACGGGGCGGGCGGGAACAGGGCACCCGTACTCATCCCGCGCCTAGGTACCGCCGAGCGGAAATCCAGCCCCGCCGGCGTTTGAGGCGCGGGGTCTGGGGCGGAGCCCCAGGGTCCTTCAGCCCCGCCGGCGTTTGAGGCGCGGGGCTCCGGGGCGGCGCCCCGGGGAACGGTGGAAGGGCGGGGCGGGGAGTACGGCCCCGCGCAGCGGCCCCCGCGCCGGCTACGCCAGAACCGTGGCCCCCACCGCCGGCGAGGCGGTGACACGGGTCGCGCGGCACGTGCCGGAGGCCTCCAGCTCCGCCGCGACCTTCGCCGCCGCCTCGGCGTCCCGCACGAGGAACGCCGTCGTCGGCCCCGACCCCGACACCAGCCCGGCCAGGGCCCCGGCCCCGACCCCCGCGGCCAGCGTCTCCGCGAGCTCCGGCCGCAGCGACAGCGCCGCCGGCTGGAGCCCGTTGGACCGCGGCAGTACGCCGGCCAGCGCGTCCGGGTCGCCCGACGCGAGGGCCGCCAGCAGCTCCGCCGAGGCCTCCGGCACGGGTACGGCCGTGCCCTCCGTCAGCCGGTCGAACTCCCGGAACACCGCCGGCGTCGACAGCCCGCCGTGCGCCACGGCGAACACCCAGTGGAAGGCGCCCGCCGGGACGGGGGTCAGCAGCTCCCCCCGCCCGGTGCCCAGCGCCGCGCCGCCCACCAGGCTGAACGGGACGTCGCTGCCCAGCTCCGCGCAGATCTCCAGCAGCTCCTCGCGCGGGGTGCCGAGCCCCCACAGCGCGTCGCACGCCAGCAGCGCGGCCGCGCCGTCCGCGCTGCCGCCGGCCATGCCGCCCGCGACGGGGATGTTCTTGGCGATGTGCAGGTGCACGGCGGGGGTGAGCCCGGCCCGGGCGGCGAGGATCTCGGCGGCCCGCGCCGCGAGGTTCGTACGGTCCAGCGGCACCTGGTCGCTGTCCGGGCCCTCGCAGCTGACGGTGGGCCCGTCGCCGGCGGTCGCGGTCGCGGTGACCTCGTCGTAGAGGGAGACGGCGAGGAAGACGTTGGCCAGGTCGTGGAAGCCGTCGGGGCGGGCCGCGCCCACCGCCAGCTGCACGTTGACCTTCGCGGGGACCCGTACGGTCACCGCCCCGCGCGGCGCGGCGGCGCTCACAGGGCGGGCTTCTGCGCGTGGGCGGGCTTGTGCTCGGCGATCGCCGCGAACTCCTCCACCGTCAGGGACTCGCCGCGGGCCAGCGGGCTGATCCCGGCGGCGGTCAGCGCGGCCTCGGCGGCGGCCGCCGAGCCGGCCCAGCCGGCCAGTGCGGAGCGCAGGCCCTTGCGGCGCTGCGCGAAGGCCGCGTCGACGACCGCGAAGACCTCGGCCTTGGAGGCGGTGGTCGCGATCGGCTGGGCGCGCCGCACGAGGGAGACGAGGCCGGAGTCGACGTTCGGGGCGGGCCAGAAGACGTTGCGGCCGATGGCGCCGGCCCGCTTGACGTCCGCGTACCAGTTCGCCTTGACGGAGGGGACCCCGTACACCTTGTTGCCGGGGCGGGCGGCGAGCCGGTCGGCGACCTCCGCCTGCACCATGACGAGGGTCCGCTCGATGCTGGGGAAGCGGTCGAGCATGGTCAGCAGCACCGGCACGGCCACGTTGTACGGCAGGTTCGCGACGAGCGCGGTCGGCGCGGGGCCGGGCAGTTCGGTCACGAGCATCGCGTCGGAGTGGACGAGCGCGAAGCGGTCCTTCTTCCGCGGCATCCGCGCCTCGATGGTGGCGGGCAGCGCGGCGGCCAGGATGTCGTCGATCTCGACGGCGACGACCCGGTCGGCGGCCTCCAGCAGGGCGAGCGTCAGCGAGCCGAGGCCCGGGCCGACCTCGACGACCACGTCGTCGGGGCGCACCCCGGCGGTGCGCACGATCCGGCGGACCGTGTTGGCGTCGATGACGAAGTTCTGCCCCTTCTGCTTCGTCGGGCGTACGCCGAGGGCGGCGGCCAGCTCTCGGATGTCGGCCGGCCCGAGGAGGGCGTCGGAAGGGGCCTCGGCGTGCTCGGGGGTCCCGTGGGGCTGCTGCTGCTCTGCGGTGCTCACCGGGTAAGCCTACGGCCGCAGTGCGGCCAGGGACTCGCCCCCCGCTGCACGTAGAGCTTCTTCGCGCGGTACGTCTGCTCCCCGGCCGGGGCGTCCTGCGGGCGGCCGCTGCCGCCGAGGGCCTGCCAGGTGGTCACGTCGAACTGGTAGAGGCCGCCGTAGGTGCCCGAGGCGTCGGTGGCGGAGGGCCGGCCGCCGGACTCGCACTGGGCGAGCGCGTTCCAGTCGAGGCCGTCGGCTCCGGAGACGGAGGTCGGCAGCGGCTTCGTGCCGACCTTGACGAGCTGGCTGACGGGCTCGCGGACGACCTCCTCGGTGATCTTGCGGGGTGGCTGGCGGACCCCGTTGACGGTGCGCAGCCCGTACGTGACCCGGCGCGCGCCGGGGCGTCCGACGCGCTCGACGACCTCGGTGCCGGCGAACAGGCCGTCGTCCTCGACGCGTTCGGTCTCGTACGGGATGCGCTCCTCGCGGACCTCGCGGGTGCCGGTGATGCGCAGGACGGTGACGGTCTGGCCGTCGCGGGGGAAGGAGTCCGGGGGGACGGAGGTGGTGTCCTCGCCGCGCAGGGTGATGCCGGCCTGGTCGAGGGCTTCCCGGACGGTGGCGGCGTTGGTGCGGATGGTGCGTTCGCGGCCGTCGGCCATGAAGGTGATGCCGCGTTCGGTGCGCACGCTGAGGGTGAGTCCGGCGCGGGGGACGGGGGCGGTGCGGGGGGCGGAGAGGAAGGCGCCCTCGACGCGGACGCCGAGCTGGCGCAGGGCGGCGTCGACGGTGCGGGCGGTGGTCCACATCTGGCGGCTGGTGCCGTCGAGGGTGAGGCGCAGGGGGCGGCCGTAGCGGACGACGACCTCCTCGCCGTCCTCCAGGGCGGAGCCGCGGGCGGGGGCGACGAGGTCGTGGGGGCCGACGCCGAGGCCTTCGGCGTCGAGGAGGTCCTCGACGTGGCCGGCGAAGGTGTGGAGGGTGCGGGGTTCGCCGTCGACGGTGAGGCGGACGGACTTGTCGGCGGCGACGAAGGCGGTGGTGCCGCCGGCGAGGAAGGCCACGACGAGGGCCTGGGGCACGATGCGCCGCCAGCTGTCGCGGACGCCGGCCCCCTGACCGCCACTCCGGGCCCGCCGCCGCCGGCCGGCGGCGGCATACGCCTCCGGGCCGGGCCCGACCCGGGAGGCCAGGCCGGGGGCACGACGCCGGCCGGTCGCGGGGGCGTCCTCCGCACCGGGCCCGGCATCGGACGGGAACCCGGGCGCGCGACGCCGACCAGTGGCCGGGACGGCGTTCGGACCGGAGCCGGCATCGGAGGGGAACCCGAGGGCCCGACGCCGACCGGTGGCCCCGGCGGCCTCCGCACCGGGCCCGGATCCGGACGGAAAACCGAGGGCGCGACGCCGACCGGCGGCCGGAGCGGCGTCCGGGCCGGGGTCCTCGGACGAGGAACCAGCTGCGCGGCGCCTGCCGGTGGCCCGGGCGGCATCCGGGCCTGGGGCGTCGGGCGAGGAACCGGGTGCACGACGCCGACCGGCGGCTGGGGCGGCATCCGGGCCGGGGTCGTCGGACGAGGAACCGGCTGCGCGGCGCCGACCGGTGGCCCCGGCGGCCTCCGCACCGGGACCGGATCCGGACGGGAAACCGAGGGCGCGACGCCGACCGGCGGCCGGAGCGGCGTCCGGGCCGGGGTCCTCGGACGAGGAACCGGGTGCTCGGCGCCTGCCGGTGGGGCGGCCGCCTTCGGCTGGGCCCACGGCCGGGGTCCCGTCCGGCGGGGCTGCAGCGGAGTCGGGCGGTGGCGGTTCGGCCGCGCCGGCCCGGCGTCTGCCGCCTCCGGCCCGGCGGCTGGTGGCGGGGTCCCCGGCGGGGCCCGCACCGGCCCTACGCCTGCCGGTGCCCTGCCCGGCGAGGCCCGGGGCGGAG
>NZ_JBEZWL010000088.1:0-30676 GCF_040648015.1 Streptomyces sp. NPDC029216
ATCGCCGGGAACAGCAGGTCGCCGGACTGCATCATCTCGTACAGACGGTGGACACCCGTGGTGGTCTCCTCCGTCACGCCGCGGATCTCGGAGGCGAGCTGGGTCCACTTCTGGGGGGACTCGGCGAGCGTGCGGTTGAGGAGGGTCAGGATGTGGCCGTACTCCTCGGAGTCCGCCGTGGACGGGTCCGGTGCCGCGCCGGCCTTCTCGAACTCGACGCCCTTGTGGACGAGGAGGGTGGCGTCACCACCGTCGTCGAGGATCATATTCGGGCCGCCGGTGGGGGTGTTCGGCCAGGTCAGCGCCTGCTCCGTGCACCACCAGTACTCGTCCAGGGTCTCGCCCTTCCAAGCGAAGACCGGGACGCCCTGCGGGTTCTCCGGGGTGCCGTTCGGGCCGACGGCGATGGCGGCGGCCGCGTGGTCCTGGGTGGAGAAGATGTTGCAGGAGGCCCAGCGGACGTCGGCGCCGAGCGCGACCAGGGTCTCGATCAGCACGGCGGTCTGCACGGTCATGTGCAGCGAGCCGGTGATGCGGGCGCCGGCCAGCGGCTGCGCCTCGGCGTACTCGCGGCGGATCGACATCAGACCCGGCATCTCGTGCTCGGCCAGGGTGATCTCCTTGCGGCCGAAGGCGGCAAGGGAAAGGTCGGCGACCTTGAAGTCCATGGGTGCTGCTCCTCATGGGTCGAGAGGTGGGTACGGCTGAGCCGCGCACGGGCATGCCGGTGCGCCGAGCACAGTCCGTCGCGGGGCCCTCTCTCCCCTCGGCCGGCCCTGAGGACCGCCCGACCGCCATCAGCAGCGACGCCTGACACTGATGACGAATCTACACCGGTCGGCGCAGCGGGCCCCAGCCCGCAGAGGAACAACTCGCAGCCCGTTTTCGGGCCATCCGGCGGAATGTTCGGGGCCTTTCGGACTTTTGATCCACTCCTTGTCTGGTGGAGGATGCCGTTGGATCGACCCATCGCGCGAAGGAGATTCGACGTGAGTACTACGGCCGGCGTTTCCGGGGGCGGGGGCGTGAGCGGAGAGGGGCGGCTGAGGCTGCTCGCCATCACTGCGTGCCCCACGGGGATCGCGCACACCTATATGGCCGCGGAGAAGCTCCAGCAGGCCGCCGCCGAGCTCGGCGTGGACATGAAGGTGGAGACGCAGGGGTCCATCGGGGCCGAGAACGTGCTCTCTGACAACGATGTCAGAGAGGCGGACGGGATCATCATCGCCGCCGACAAGGAGGTCGACCGCACCCGTTTCGCCGGCAAGCGGGTGCTGTCCACCGGGGTCGCGGACGGGATCCACCGGCCGGGGGAGCTGATCGAGCGGGTGCGGACCGCGCCCGTGCAGAGCGGGACCGCGGCCGTCGGCGGTACGGGCGGCGGCGGGGGCGGCCGGGAGCGCAGCGCCGCGTACAAGGCGCTGATGAACGGCGTGTCCCACATGATCCCGTTCGTGGTCGTGGGCGGTCTGCTCCTCGCCGTCTCGATCGCGCTCGGCGGGCACACCACGCCCGAGGGCATCGCGTTCGACAAGGACTCGTTCTGGTTCTACGTCAACTCCCTGGGCGGCCTCGGCTTCAAGCTGATGCTGCCGATCTTCTCGGGCTACATCGCCCACGCGCTCGGTGACCGGCCCGCGCTCGTACCGGGCATGATCGGCGGGTTCCTGGCCGCCGACGCCGTGAACCTCTACGGGGCGGACGCCAACGCGGGCTTCCTGGGCGCGATCGCCACCGGTTTCCTGGCCGGCTACCTGGTGGTGTGGATCAAGAAGGTCAGGGTCCCCCGGTTCGTCCAGCCGATCATGCCGATCATCGTGATCCCGATCGTGTCGACGCTGACGCTCGGGTTGTTCTACGTCTACGTCATCGGGCAGCCCATCTCCTGGGTGTTCACGCACCTGACCGACTGGCTGAACGGGATGACCGGCTCCAGCGCCATCGTCCTCGGCACCCTCATCGGCCTGATGATCGCCTTCGACATGGGCGGCCCCGTCAACAAGACGGCCTTCCTGGTGGCCGTGGGTCTCATCGGCACCAACAACACGGTCATGGGCATGGCCGCCGCCGCGATCCCGGTCATGCCGCTCGGCCAGGGCCTGGCGACGCTGCTGCGCCGCGGGCTCTACACCGACCAGGAGCGGGAGGCCGGTATGGCGGCCCTGTTCATGGGCTTCTTCGGCATCTCGGAGGGGGCGATCCCCTTCGCCGCGGCGCGGCCCGCTCAGGTCATTCCCGCCAACATGCTCGGCGGTGCGGTGGCCGGTGCGGTGGCCGGGCTGGCGGGGGTCGGGGACTCGGTGCCGCACGGCGGTCCGGTCGTCTCGCTGTTCGGCGCCGTCAGCGGGGTGGCGATGTTCTTCGTGGCGATCGCCATCGGCACGGTCGTGACCGCGCTGACGACCAACGCGCTGATCGAGCTCAAGGCGCGCAGGACCCGGCCCGGGGCGCCCCTCGTGTCGCCGCCGCTGCCCGCGCCCGTGCCGGCCGGGGTGACCGCCGGGGCGGGCGGTACGGCCACGGCCACCGCGGTCACGGCCACGGCCACCGCGCCCGCGCCCGCCGAGGAGGCGGAGGTGCTGTCCGGCTATCTGACGGAACGGACCGTCAAGACGGAGCTGGCGGCCGCCTCGAAGGCGGCGGCGATCCGTGAAATGGCCGAGATGCTCGCCGGCACCGGCAACGTCCGGGACGTGGAGGAGCTCGTACGGGTAGCGCTCGCCCGGGAGGCGCAGGGCACGACCGGGCTCGGCGAGTCGATCGCGATCCCGCACGCCAAGACGGACGCGGTGACCCGCCCCACGGTGGGCTTCGCCCGGTCCGCCGAGGGCATCGAGTGGGGGGCGCTGGACGGGACGAAGGCCCGGCTCATCTTCATGATCTCGGTGCCGGAGGCCGCCGCCGGCGACGAGCACCTGCGGATCCTGGCGCTGCTGTCGCGCAAGCTGATGGACGGCGGTTTCCGGGCCCGGCTCCAGTGCGCGCCGGACGGACCGGCCGTCCTGGAGGTGCTGCGCGAGATCCGCTGACCGCCTCCGACGGTGCCGCGTCCGACCGGGTCCCGTACCGCCGTGGTACGGGACCCGGCGGCGTGCGGGGAGTGTCCGAATCGGTATGTACGGACTTGGCGCACCAGGGCCCCGGCGGCGTGGGCCGTCTCCGTGTCGACCTACGATGCAAGGCAGGTACATCGGAAGGGACGAAATGACACACAGGCCAGGGCGCAGGCGCGGGATCGCGGCGATCGTCCTGCTGGTGCTCGGAGCGGTCATCCTGGGCGGGGTGACGGTGGCGAAGGCCGTGAACCCTCCCGCGCGCTACTCGGAAGGCAGGGCGGCCGGCTGGCAGATGGCGCCGACCTACACCGACGGGGAGAGCATCTACCTGGAGCCGGTGGCCAAGGGGGGGCTGCGGCGGGGGGACATCGTCCTCGCCTCCGTTCCGTGGTCCCTGCAGAAGACTCAGATGAACCGGGTCATCGCCGTGGGCGGGGACCGCATCCGCTACAAGCCGAGCAGCAAGATCGCCGGCCAGTACCGCCTGGTGCTCAACGGTGATCCGCTGGACGAGCCGTACCTGGAGCAGTGGAAGAACCCGTCGGCGGTGGCCTTCG
This sequence comes from Streptomyces sp. NPDC029216, assembly GCF_040648015.1. Taxonomy (NCBI): domain Bacteria; kingdom Bacillati; phylum Actinomycetota; class Actinomycetes; order Kitasatosporales; family Streptomycetaceae; genus Streptomyces; species Streptomyces sp. NPDC029216. Next base: position 3,614 of record NZ_JBEZWL010000088.1, read on the forward strand.
ACGTGACGGTGCCTGAGGGGTACGTCTTCCTGATGGCCGACAACCGGATGAACTCGGACGGCTCGCAGTACGCGAACAACGGGCCGGTGGCGGCGGACAAGGTCGTCGCGAAGGTCGTGACGTACCCGATGGCGAAGCTGGCCGTGTGGGGGCAGCTGGCCGGTGTGCTGGTGATGGTGGCCGGCACGGTGCTGGCGTTCGTGTCGCGGCGGGCGGGCCGGCGGGCCCGGGCGGAGGGGCCCGGCGCGTCGGCTCCGGCGGCGGAGGCCGCGGAGCCGAAGGCCGTGGCCGCTGCGGTCGGTGCGCAGGAGGTGGCCGGGGAGGTTCCGGCGCAGCCCGGTGAGCGCGCGGACGTGCAGTCGTAGCGCCCCTCCGTACGGATATGCGAAGGCCCCCGCGGCTCGGTGAGTTGCGGGGGCCTTCGTGTGTCCGTCAGCGGCCGTCGGTCTTGGCGGCCTCGGGGTGGTAGATGTCCGGCTCCAGGTAGATCACGCGGGCGATCGGGACGGAGGCGCGGATGCGGGCCTCGGCGGCGTTGATGGCGTTGGCCACCTCGGTCGCGGTGTCGTCGTGCTGGACGGCGATCTTGGCGGCGACGAGGAGCTCCTCGGGGCCGAGGTGCAGGGTGCGCATGTGGATGACGCCGGTGACGGTGTCCCCGTCGACGAGCGCGGCCTTGATCTTCTCGACCTCGGCCGTGCCGGCGGACTCGCCGAGCAGCAGGGACTTGGTCTCCAGGGCCAGGATGACGGCGATGGCGATCAGCAGGGCGCCGATGCAGAGGGTGCCGATGCCGTCCCACACGCCGTTGTCGGTGATGAGGGCGAGGCCGACGCCGAGCAGGGCGAGGACGAGGCCGACGAGCGCGCCGAGGTCCTCCAGCAGGACCACGGGGAGCTCGGGGGCCTTGGCGCTCTTGATGAACTGGCCCCAGGACTGGCTGCCCCGGGTCTCGTTCGACTCCTTGATCGCGGTGCGGAAGGAGAAGCCCTCGGCGATGACGGCGAAGACGAGGACGCCGACGGGCCAGTACCAGGACTCGATGGGGTGCGGGTCGTGGATCTTCTCGTAGCCCTCGTAGAGGGCGAACATGCCGCCGACGGTGAAGAGGACGATGGAGACGAGGAAGGCGTAGATGTAGCGTTCGCGGCCGTACCCGAAGGGGTGCTGGGGGGTGGCCTCGCGCTGGGCCTTCTTGCCGCCGAGGAGCAGCAGGCCCTGGTTCCCGGAGTCGGCGACGGAGTGGACGCTCTCGGCGAGCATCGACGAGGAGCCGCTGAAGAGGAATGCGACGAACTTGGCCACAGCGATGGCCAGGTTGGCGGCGAGTGCCGCCACGATCGCCTTGGTACCGCCCGACGCGCTCATGGGTGCTGGGTGTCCTTTCCTGGCCACTGACTACGGCCGCACATTGTTGCAGTTGCCCGTGCGGCCGACGTTACGTCAGGCGATGACGGTGGCCCGGAAAACGGTGCCGGTACCGGACAGTTCGACCTTTTCGCCCGCGGGGATGAATACCGACTCACCCGGGACGAGGGCCAGTTCGCCCGCCTTCGGAGTGCCGGCGGTGCAGAGCAGGATCTGCGGGGTGGCGTCCGGGAGGGTGCGGGGGGCGCCGCCGGGGGCCAGGACGTGGCGGGAGAGGCGGAATTCGTCGATGGGGGTCTCGTAGACCTCCTCGCCGTCGCCCTCGGGACGCAGGATGCCGGGGGCGCTGGGCTCGAAGACGACGACCTTCAGCAGCTCGGGGACGTCGACGTGCTTGGGGGTGAGTCCGCAGCGCAGCACGTTGTCCGAGTTGGCCATGAGTTCGACGCCGAGGCCGTCGAGGTAGGCGTGGGGGATGCCGGCGCCGAGGAACATGGCCTCGCCGGGCTGGAGGCGGACGTGGTTGAGGAGCATGGCCGCGATGACGCCCGGGTCGCCGGGGTAGTCGTGGACGAGGCCCGCGTACGGGGCGTACGGGCCACCGAGGCGCTCGGCGGCGGCCGCGGCCTCGGCGACGGTGCGGGCCATCTCCTCGCGGTCGGCGGTGAGGACGGCGGTGAGGACCTCGCGCAGGGCGGCCTCTTCGGGGTGGGCGTGCAGCAGGTCGACGTACGGCTTGAGGGAGTCGACGCCGAGGCCGTCGAGGAGGTCGGCGGCCTCCAGCGGCGGGCGGAAGCCGCACAGGCCGTCGAAGGGGGTGAGGGCGCAGATCAGTTCGGGCTTGTGGTTGGCGTCCTTGTAGTTGCGGTGGCCCGCGTCGATCGGGACGCCGCGGCGCTCCTCGTCCTCGAAGCCCGCCTTGGCCTGGGCGAGGTCGGGGTGGACCTGGAGGGAGAGGGGGGCGCCGGCGGCGAGGACCTTCAGGAGGAACGGCAGGCGGGGGCCGAACTTGGCGACGGCGGCGGCGCCGAGCTCGCCCTCGGGGTCCGCGGCGATGACGGCCGCCAGGGTGGTCTCGCCGGCTCCGCGGTCGAGGCGGGACGGGGCGCCGGGGTGGGCGCCCATCCACATCTCGGCCTGGGGCTCACCGGTGGGCTCGACCCCGAGGAGGGCCGGGATCGCGGTGGTGGAACCCCACGCGTAGGGGCGGATGGTGTTCGTGAGGCGGTCCATCGTCGTCTTCCTGGATCTGGTGCGGTGCGGGCACGGGTGTGTGCCTCAGCTGTGTCCCCGGCCCGCCAGCGCCAGGTAGGCGGTGGCGAAGTCGGTGACGGCGAGGAGTTCGGCGAGCTGTTCCAGCTCTCCGCCCTCCTCCGGTTCGAGCTCGCTGACGGCCGTGTCGTGGCTGAGGGCGAGCTCGCGCGCGGCCGGTGCGGCGGTGAGTCCGCCGATGGGCCGGTCGCGCAGCAGTACGACGCGGGCGCGCAGGGCCTGGGGCTCCTCCACGCGGTCGCGGAAGAAGTCGTCGGGGTCGGCTCCGCCGGCGAAGGAGCCGGCGAGGAGCACGCCGTGGCGGGGCAGCGCCTCGGGGAGTTCGGCGGCGAGCGCGGGGCGGCCGGCGAGTTCGGCGAGGGTCGCGGCGAAGCGGCGGCCGGCCGGTCCGGCGCCGGTGCCCTCGCTCCAGATGAGGGGGAGGGAGTCGGCGAGCTCGGCGGCGAGGGTCTTGGCCGGGTTGGAGTACGTGGCGATGGCCGGGCCGCAGCGTTCGGCGGTGCGGTCGAGGCGGTCGGCGACGAGCTGGAGGGTGTCCGGCGCGGCCGTGATCAGCCCGACCTTGTCGAGGAGCAGCAGCAGCGGGGTGAGCAGGGCCCACAGGGCGCCGGGTCCGGCCGCGGCGGACTCGTCGTACTCCTGGTACGGGGCCTTGGCCATCGGTACGAGGAGTCCGTGCGCGCCGTCGACGGCCTCGCTGAGCGGTGAGCGTTCGGGGGCGACGGCGACGACGGTGCAGCCGCGCCGGTAGGCCTGCTCGGCGAGGACGGCGAGGCCGGGCTCGGTGCCGTCGGTGGTGGCGATGAGCAGCAGGTCCACGGGGCCGGCCCAGCCGGGCAGGGTCCAGCGCAGCGCCCCGGCGGCGTGTGCGACGCCGGTGGGGTGCAGGCGGATGACCGGGGCGGAGGCTCCGGCGAGGGCACCGAGGAGGTCGGCGACCCCGGTGGCGGCGGTGCCGGGGCCCGCGATGAGTACGGCGCGGGGGCGCCCGTCGGGGTGAAGGTCCGCGAGGCCGGCCTCGGTGGCGTGCCGGGCGGCGGTGCGCACTCTGGCCCCGGCCTCGGCGGCGCCGCGGAGCAGGCCGCGGCGGTCGGCACGGGCGAGATCGTCCGGTGCGTCGAGGAGTGACTCGTCGAGCATGGGGGCCTCCGGCGGGGTTGACGGATCCAGGCTGGTCGAGCGGGGGCGCGGCCGGGTCAGGCCGGGCGGCGGGCCTCGTCGACGAGGAGGACCGGGATGCCGTCGCGGACCGGGTACGCGAGGCCGCAGTCCTGGCCGGTGCAGATCAGCTCGGGGGTGGTCTCGTCTGCCGAGTTGTCCTTGAAGGGGGCGTGGCAGGCGGGGCAGGCGAGGATCTCCAGCAGGCCGGCTTCGAGCGGCATGGGGCGGTTCCCTTCGAGATGCGGATCGGGCGTGGTCAGCGTACCGCCGAGTCACTGGGCGTGCGGCTCGGCGGGGGTCCGACGGACCTGGCGGGCTGCGCCCGGGCTCCCGGGGCGCCGCCCCGGACCCCGCGCCTCGACCGCCGGCGGGGCTGGATTTCGCTGCGCTCGATGCGCCCCGCCGGCGTTCAGGGGTGGGTCAGGCGCGGACCAGGGCCAGGACCTCGTCGCGGAGCTTGGCCAGGGTGGCCTCGTCGCGGGCCTCGACGTTGAGGCGCAGGAGCGGCTCGGTGTTCGAGGGGCGGAGGTTGAACCACCAGTCGGCGGCGGAGACCGTGAGGCCGTCCAGCTCGTCGAAGGTGACGCCCTCCTGGCCGGCGTAGGCGGCCTTGACCTCGGCGGTGCGGGCGGCCTGGTCGGCGACGGTGGAGTTGATCTCGCCGGAGCCGACGTAGCGGTCGTAGGAGGAGACCAGCTCGGAGAGCGGGCCGTCCTGGCCGCCGAGGGCCGCGAGGACGTGGAGCGCGGCGAGCATGCCGGTGTCCGCGTTCCAGAAGTCCTTGAAGTAGTAGTGCGCGGAGTGCTCGCCACCGAAGATCGCACCGGAGGTGGCCATCTCGGCCTTGATGAAGGAGTGGCCGACGCGGGTGCGGACGGGGGTGCCGCCGTTCTCGCGGACGACCTCCGGGACGGACCACGAGGTGATCAGGTTGTGGATGATCGTGCCGGTGCCGCCGTTGCGGGCGAGCTCGCGGGCCGCGACCAGGGCGGTGATGGCGGACGGGGAGACGCCCTCGCCGCGCTCGTCGACGACGAAGCAGCGGTCGGCGTCGCCGTCGAAGGCGAGGCCGAGGTCGGCGCCCTCGGCCTTCACGCGCGCCTGGAGGTCGACGATGTTCTTCGGGTCGAGGGGGTTGGCCTCGTGGTTCGGGAAGGTGCCGTCCAGCTCGAAGTACATCGGGACGAGGTCCAGCGGCAGGCCCTCGAAGACGGTGGGGACGGTGTGGCCGCCCATGCCGTTGCCCGCGTCGACGACGACCTTCAGCGGGCGGATGGCGGTGAGGTCCACCAGGGACTTCAGGTGCTCGGCGTAGCCGGCGAGGGTGTCCTGCTCGGTGATGGTGCCCGCGACGGTGCCGGCGGGGATCTCCGGGGCGCCCTCGTCGGTCCACTTCTCGGCGAGCTCGCGGATGGTGGCGAGGCCGGTGTCCTGGCCCACGGGGGCGGCGCCGGCGCGGCAGAGCTTGATGCCGTTGTACTGGGCCGGGTTGTGGGAGGCCGTGAACATGGCGCCGGGCAGGTCCAGCTTGCCGGAGGCGTAGTACAGCTGGTCGGTGGAGCACAGCCCGATCATCGTGACGTCGACGCCCCGGGCGGCCGCGCCGCGGGCGAAGGCCGCGGACAGGCCGGGCGAGGAGGGCCGCATGTCGTGGCCGACGACGATCGCGGTCGCACCGGTGACCTCGACGAAGGCCGCGCCGAACAGTTCGGCCAGCGGCTCGTCCCACTCGTCCGGTACGACGCCGCGGACGTCGTATGCCTTGACGATGTTCGAAAGATCTGCGGCCACTGCCTGCCCTCCTGAAGGTTCCGTGCGGTGGAGCAAACCTACCCTGTACGGAGAGGGGCTTTTCAGACGATCCGGATGTCAGGAGTCCGGCGAGCGGAGGACGCGCAGGTGTCCGCGACGCGTCTCGCCGGTCGTCGGGGCACCCCCCGCGGACCCTCCCGCCTCGGCGGCGCGCTCGGGCGGACGGGCCGCTTCGCGGACCGCGTTGGCCAGGGCTTCGAGGTCGTCGCCGCTGCGCGCGGACGGGCCGGAGCCGTCCGACAGGCGGACGACCTCCCAGCCGCGCGGGGCGGTCAGGCGCTCGGAGTGCTCGGCGCACAGGTCATAGCAGTGGGGTTCGGCGTAGGTGGCGAGCGGACCGAGAACTGCGGTCGAGTCGGCGTAGACGTACGTCAGTGTGGCGACGGCAGGGCGGCCGCACGCGGTGCGCGAACAGCGACGTACAAGGCTCACGACGTTGGACGGTACCGCACTCTTGACCGGGCCGCGACGACTCACCCCCGGGCCACTCCCCCGTGTCGTGTGCACGGGTGGTGACGAACAGGGGCAGCGAGTCCGTAATGGTGCGCGATCTTGGCCGGATCGTTCGGGGCGTGACACCGCCGCGACACCAGGTCGTGACCGGATCGAGGCCGTGGCGCGTCCTTGCGCGGGGGCTACCCTGCCGGAGTGACGGACAGTTCGCTTCCTCCCCGCCCCGCTTCCGACGCCGCAGCGCCGCGGGAGCCCAGACCCCGGCGGCGCGACCGGCACGGCCGCGGGATGCGCGGGCCGCTGGCCCCGCCGCAGGTGCCGCTGTCGGCGAGCCGGGCGGAGCTGTTCGGCGACCTCGTACGGGACTCCGTGGAGCGGCTGGAGCGGCGCTGGCCGCAGCTGGCCGAGGTGGAGTTCGTGATCGCGGACGTGCCCGGGCCGCCGGGCGGCCCGGACGCCGGCTGGAACGACGAGGCGGTGCCGCTGGGCGGGCTGGTGGAGGCCGGTGACGGGCGGCCGGCGCGGATCGTGGTGTTCCGGCGGCCGGTGGAGATCCGGGCGAAGACGCGCGACGAGCGGGGGCTGCTGGTGCACGAGATCGTCGTGGAGCAGGTGGCGGAGCTGCTGGGACTCTCGCCGGAGACGGTCGACCCCCGGTACGGGCAGGACTGAACCCCCGCCGGGGGACGGTCCGTCAGCGGATCAGGATCGAGGGGTCCTCGACGGCCCGGGGCACGGAGACCCGGGAGCGGTCGTCCGCGAAGGTCTGGACGGTGAACATCGGGATCCCCTCGTGCGGCAGGGTCAGGGTGCGGGCGGCGTGGACCGGGCCGCCGGAGAGGGTCTCGACGGTCAGCGCGTACGGGCCCTTGCCGCCCGTGGGGGCCGGCGGCGGGGTCAGGGCGCGGGTGGTGCCCGCCTTGAGGGTGAGCTCCTGGACGGCCGGCCGGCCGCCCTCGGTGCCCGGGGAGGCGGTGATGCGGACCTTGGCGTCGCTGCCGGAGGCGGTGAGGGTGAGGGTGGTGGCCTTGTCGTCGAGGCGGTTGTCGGCGACGGTGGCCCGCTCGCCGACCGGGGCGCTCGCCGGGATGAAGGCCACCTCCTGCTTGGCTCCGGTGCCGCGGACCACCCGCAGCGCCGCCACCACGGGGACGGGCTTCTTCGGGTCGGCGGGGGTCAGCAGCAGGGAGCCGGCTTCGCCGCGGGTGATTTCGCCCAGGTCCACCGTGGCCGTCATCCCGGCCTTGACGTGCAGCTGCTCCTTGCCGGCGGGGCTGATGGAGCCGGTCGGGCCGGACAGCTTCACGGTGAGGTCGGCGTCGTCCTCGCCGGGGGCGAAGGCGACCAGCCGTACGGAGGCGGCGTCGGCCGGGATGCCGGGCAGGACGAGGGAGCCCGCCGGGCCGGCGGAGGCGGGCAGCCAGTCGGAGCCGACCGCGTCCTCGGCGATCTGCGTGGAGGCGCCGACGCGGCCGGAGCTGGTGGTCACGTGCGCGGTGACGTCGGGGAGCTGGGCGTCGGCGGCGAGGGGGGCCAGCCATACCTTGGTGGTGGAGTGGGGTTCGACGGTGATGACGGGGTCGGAGGTGCCCGGCTTGGGCTTGAGCAGGCCGTCCGGGCCGTAGAGCTTGATGTCGACCTCGGCGACGGTGTCGTCGGGGTTGGTGAGGTGGACGTAGTCCTGGCGGCCCTTGGCGGTGCTGACGCCGGGGAACCAGAAGTCGGTGCCGGGCGCGGTGCAGGCGAGCCCGAGCAGGCCGCGGGTCTGGCCGACGGCCACCTTGGTGGTCTGCTGGGCGGTCCAGCCGGGGGCCAGGGCGCCCTGGGCGGAGCCCGTGAGCGCGGGGGCCTCGGCGCCGGAGGCGGTGGCCGCGACCGGTGTGCCGGGCTCCTTGGGCTCCAGGACGGCCTTGCCCTCCTTGGTGGCGAGCCGGGCCGCGCCCTTGCCGGCGCTCTTGCCGGGGGTCGCCGGGGTGAGGGAGGTGTAGGTGGTGTCGGCGATGTCCGAGGAGCTGGGTGCCGGGCAGACCAGCACGGACCGCTCCACGGGCATCCGGGCGGCGGCCGCGCGCTGGGCGTCGCCGGCCGGGGCGGCGGCGGGAGCGGTGAGGAAGGCCAGCCCGCAGCCGGCGGCGAGGGCCGCGGTCACGGCCGCGAGCGTCAGGGGGGCGCGCTGCTTCACTGCTGGTGGCTCCCGTCGGGACGCGGCTGGTGCTGTCCGTAGGTGTCGTACGGCTGCTGCTGGTCGTACTCGTACGGGTAGGGGTGCTGCTGGTGCGGGAAGGGGGGCTGCTGCCCGGGGTGGGCGTAGGTGTCGCCGTACTCGGTGGGGTACGGCGGGTCCTGGTACTGCTGCGGGTGGGGCTGCTGCTGCGGGTCGTAGCCGGGCTCGTACGGGGCCTCGTACGCGTAGGGCTCCTGGTAGGCGTACGACTCCTCGCCGTAGACCTGCTGCGCGGGGATCTGCGCGTACGGGTCGACGACGGCCTCGGCCGGGCCCGCTTCGGGTTCGGCGGGGGCGGGCGCGGCCCTGCGGCGGGCGCGCCGGCCCTGGCCGGGCTCGCCGTCCGCGGGGGCGGCGGGGACGCTCTCCTCGGGGAGGTCGTCGTCGAGGCGGGCGCGGCGGCCCGGCAGGGCCATCACCAGCAGGACCAGGGCGAGGACGCCCTGCGCCCAGTGCCAGGCGTCGCGGGTGACGGAGTCCTGGTGGACGAGGTCGAGCCGGCCGCCGCCCTGGGGCAGCTTGAAGCCCTGCGCCCAGCCGTCGAGGGTGACGGGGGTGAGGGGCTTGCCGTCGAGGGTGGCCTTCCAGCCCGGGTCGGCGCGGTCGGCGAGGCGCAGGGTGCGGCCCTCCTCGCCGGCGGGGACCTTCGCGTGGGCCTCGACGGGCCCGGCGTCGACGGCGATGGGGGCCTGGCCCTGGCGGGCGGGGACGATCGCGACGCGGGCGGGGAGCCTTTGGACCTCCCAGACGGCGGTGCCGTCGTCCTGGTGGTGCTGCTTGAGGCCGGGGGTGCCGTCGAGGATCTGCCGCAGGGCGGCGGGGCCGCCGGGCGGGATCATCACGTACCGCACGGCGAACGCGCCGAGCTGCTCGGACTGGTCGGCTCCGGAGCCGGAGACCAGGCTGGAGACGGCCTTGGCGAGGCGGGGTTCGGGGCCGGCGTCGGCGAGGACCTCGGCGTCGCCGAGGCGGACGCCGCCGCCGCGGACCAGGGTGTACGAGACGGTGGCGGGGGAGGCTCCGCCGAGGACGAGGGTGCGGGTGCGGTTGCTGTCGTCGGACTGGGCGGCGACGAAGGCGGGGACCTGTACGGGGTCGCGGCGTTCCAGCGGGCCGTCGGCGCCGGCGACCGTCCAGACGGCGGCGGCGAGCAGCGGGCCGGCGGCGGCCGCGAGGGCGATGAGGGCGGCGAGCGGCTGGCGCCAGCCGAAGCTGCGGGCGGCGACGCGTTCCTTGGCGCCGTCGGCGCCGAGCACGGCGGCGGCGACGAGGGCGAGCCCGTAGAGGAGGGTGCCGGGGCCGGCCCAGCCGCCGCGGTTGAGGAGGACGGCGAGGAGCAGTCCGGCGAGGGCGGCGGTCCAGGCGGTGGCGAGGGCGGGGCGGCGGTCGGCGCGGAGCAGGGCGGCGAGCGCGGCGAGGAGGGTGCCGGTGAGGAGCAGTCCGCCGCCGGTGCCGGGGCCGCCGGGGTTGGCGGTGAGCAGGCCGAGGGGGGTGGCGGAGCCGTTGCCGTAGGGGAGTCCGGCCTCGTGCAGGAGGCGTCCGGGGTGGGTGAGCAGGCCCAGGGACCAGGGTGCGAGGGCGAGGAGGGGTACGGCGAGGGTGGCGAGGAGCCGGGGGGCGTACGTCTTCCAGCGCGCGCGGCGTGCGAGGAGTGCGGCGAAGCCGAGGACGGCGGCGAGCGGCCAGGCGACGGGGGTGAAGGCGGTGGCCAGGGTCAGCAGCAGGGTGTACGTCCACACCGCGCGCCAAGTGCCGGGGGTGTCGGGGCCGGCGAAGCCGAAGGCGGTGACGGCGGAGCGGGCCAGGAGGGGCAGGAGGACCGCGAGGACGGCGGTGCCCAGGCGGCCGCCGGCGAGGGCTCCGGTGACGGCGGGGAGGAAGGCGTAGGCGACGGCGGCCCAGGCGCGCAGCAGCCGGGATTCGACGAGGGGCCGGGAGGCGAAGTAGGCGGTGAGGCCGGCGAGGGGGACGGAGCAGACGAGCAGCAGGGAGAGGGCGGCCTTGGTGGAGCCGAACAGGAGGGTGGAGAGGGCGCCCAGGACGGCGAGGTAGGGGGGTGCTCCGGCGGTGGTGCCGGTGCCTGCGGGCTGCCAGTCGGCGGTGTAGCGGTGCCACAGGTCGAGGGCGCTCGCGGGGGCGGGGAGCAGGGCGCCGCCGGTGAGGCTGCCGCCGCCGACGAGGGCGCGGCAGGCGGCGAGGGAGACGAGCAGCAGCAGGGTGAAGAGGACGGGCGCGGGCTTGCGGGCGATCCGCTTGAGCCGGACGAACTGCTCGATCTCCAGGTAGTCGGCGTCGTCGCCGCCGGGCCCGGATTCGACGCCGCCGCCGTGCCGGCCGGTGGGGGCGGTGTCGGTGTCGCGGCCGGAGCCGAGGTAGGCGGCGAGCTGTTCGGCGCTCGCGCGCAGGGTGGCGCCGGGCGGGGGGAAGAGGGGGCGCAGTTCGGCGGCGGGGACGGCGGGGCGGCGGCGGGCCTTGCGGGCGGAGAGGATGCGGCCGGGGCGCAGCAGGGTGCTGAGGAGGCCGGCGAACTCTGCGGCGGCCTGGCCGGGGGCCTTGCCGATGAGGTAGCCGAGGGTGCGCAGGAGGGTGCCGAGGACCAGGCGGAGCAGGACGTAGGGCAGGGCGCGGCCGGGGGTGTTGGCCAGCAGGGTGTGGACGGCGCCGGCCTTGTCGACGCGGTGGGGGTCGACGGCGGAGCGGCCGGCGCAGTCGACGGTGCGGCGTTCGCGGGCGGCGGCTTCGGCGTGGCGCAGGACGGCGTCGGGGGCGACGAGGACGGTGTGGCCGGCGCTGTGGGCGCGCCAGCAGAGGTCGACGTCGTCGCGCATGAGGGGCAGGCGGCGGTCGAAGCCGCCGAGGGCGTCGTACACGTCGCGGCGTACGAGCATGCCGGCGGAGGAGACGGCGAGGACGGGACGGACCTGGTCGTGCTGGCCCTGGTCCTGTTCGCGGCGGTCGAGGCCGGTCCAGCGGCGGCCGCTGCGGGCGATGGTGACGCCGGCTTCGAGGAGCTGCTTGCGGTCGTACCAGCCGCGGAGCTTGGGGCCGATGACGGCGGCTTCCGGGTTCTGGTCGGCGACGCGCAGGAGCTCGGTGAGGGCGTCGGGTTCGGGGGCGCTGTCGTCGTGGAGGAGCCAGAGCCACTGGACGGGTTCGCCGTGCGGGAGGTCGGGGAGGTCGTAGGCGTCGTCGCGCCAGGTGCGGCTGACGGGGTCCCAGCCGCTGGGGCGCTTGAGGTACGGGAGGTCGTCGGGGGTGAGGGTGCCGGCGCTGCGGGCGGCCTCGTCGACGGCGGCGCCGAAGCCGGTGCGGCGGGCGAGGTGCAGGACGCGGTCGTCGCCGAGGGCTTCTGCGAGGAGGCGGGCGGAGGCGTCGGCGCTGCCGGTGTCGGCGGCGACGTGGGCCTGCGCGGGGCGTTCCTGGGCGAGGAGTCCGGCGAGGGTCTGGGGCAGCCAGCGGGCTCCGTCGTGGGCGACGAGGACCGCGGTGACGACGTGCCGGGGGAACTCGGGGGTGGCGGCCGCCTGGTGGGAGACCTGCGAGTTGCTGTGCGGGGACATCGCGGTACGGGCCCTCCGGCCTGGGGATCCGGGGGCGCTGTGCCCTCGGAGGCTGCTGGACAGCGCCCCACACTAACGGCTGGGAAGGGGAGGGTCCGCCTCGTCTCGGGAAGCCGTGAACGCGACGGTCCGCCTCCTGCGGGGAAGGTGCGGGAGGCGGACCGTTTGCTCTGTCTGCTGCTGTGTGTATCGCGGTTGACCCGGGGGTGGTTCTGTGGTCGCTCAGCGGCCGTTTCAGACCGCTGCCTTCTTCAGGCGGCGGCGCTCTCTTTCGGACAGGCCGCCCCAGATGCCGAATCGCTCGTCGTTGGCGAGGGCGTACTCAAGGCATTCGGAACGGACCTCGCAGGCGAGGCAGACCTTCTTGGCTTCGCGGGTGGAGCCGCCCTTCTCGGGAAAGAAGGATTCGGGGTCGGTCTGGGCGCACAGAGCGCGCTCCTGCCATCCGAGCTCCTCGTCCGCCTCCTCGACCAGCAGTTCCTGAAACAGCTCGGTCATGTGCGCCCCTCGCTCTGTCTGTGCGTCCCCGTGGTGTTGCCGTTACCGATCGCCAGGTAACGACACGAGTGAAATTACAAGTGCGTGGCTTCTGCCCAGTCAAGCCGAGATCTGCTATTGGGCGCCTTATTCACTCTGCGGAACCAAGCCTATACAGAAAGTGTTCATATCACCAAAAATCGTGACATAAGCCACGGACCTCCCGGCGAGTGGCGCCCTCCCTCCTGGGCGACGCGTCACTCCGTGGAGGGGTTGCAATCCGGCCGAAGATGCGGCGCGGATCACATTCCGGTCACGACTTGGTGTCAGGAGGTTTGAGAGCGGCTCCCGCCTGGGGTGCATGGAGCGGCACCTCCCCCGGCGCGGACTGCACAAACCTTTCTCCGCGGACAGTAACCGGATGAGGTGAAACTTTCCGCCTAAACCGGACAATGGGTTGACAGTCCGGCCCTCGGCCCGTTCTCCTTGTCTGCATGTCAGCGCCCGCAGCCGCCACCCGGACCCCCATTCGTGGGTTCCTGCGTGCTGCCCAGGTTCGCTGTTGCTGTTGCAGCTGTTGATGCCCCCGGAGCCACGGCTCCCCTGAGCACCGGCCACTCCCCCACAGCAACCGCCCCGCAGACTGACACACGTCGAGGACACCCCCACGATGAACAGCGCCCCCACCTCCGCCGTCACCGCCTCCTCCGCCGCCGTCGCTCCCACAGCCGCTCCCGCCATCGTCGAGAGCGACCTGCAGATCGCCGGCGACATCCTCGCCGTCCAGCACCTCCTCCAGCCCGCCCGCGAACACCCGGCCACCGTCGCCGAGTTCGTCGGCCTCGCCCGCTCCATCGCCGAGGACCGCGCCAGCTGGGAACACCTGGTCCAGTACGACGCCACCACCCGCTGGTACCACCGCCTGCGCACCGGCCCCGGCTACGAGGTCTGGCTGCTCAGCTGGGTCCCCGGCCAGGGCAGCGGCCTCCACGACCACGGCCCCTCCTCCGGCGTCCTGACCGTCCTCGACGGCGAGCTCACCGAGCACACCCCCCGCGGACGGCTCACCCACCGCGCCGGCGCCCAGCGCGTCTTCGCCCCCGGCTACGCCCACGAGGTCGTCAACGACACCCTCGACGGAGCGGTCAGCCTGCACGTCTACTTCCCCGGCCTGACCGAGATGCCGATGCACAGCTGCTCCCCGGCACACCAGGAACACGTCACCGCCTGACACTCCCGGCCGGCGCCTGGCCACCGGACGGTTCGCGGCTGACAGACTGTCCGCATGCGCATTGTTGTTCTGGCCGGCGGTATCGGCGGCGCCCGTTTCCTCCGCGGACTGCAGTCGGCGGTCCCCGACGCGGACATCACCGTCATCGGCAACACCGGTGACGACATTCACCTGTTCGGGCTGAAGGTGTGCCCCGACCTGGACACCGTGATGTACACCCTCGGCGGTGGCATCAACGAGGACCAGGGCTGGGGCCGCACCGACGAGTCCTTCACCGTCAAGGAAGAACTCGCGGCGTACGGGGTCGGACCTTCCTGGTTCGGCCTCGGCGACCGCGACTTCGCCACCCACATCGTCCGCACCCAGATGATCGACGCTGGCTACCCGCTCAGCGCCGTCACCGAAGCCCTCTGCGACCGCTGGAAGCCCGGCGTCCGCCTGCTCCCCATGTCCGACGACCGCATCGAGACGCACGTCGCCGTCAACGACCCCGAGACCGGCGACCGCCGCGTCATCCACTTCCAGGAGTACTGGGTCAAGCTGCGCGCCTCCCTCGACGCCGAGGCCGTCGTCCCCGTCGGCGCCGAACAGGCCAAGCCCGCCCCCGGCGTCCTGGAGGCCATCGCCGCCGCCGACGTCATCCTCTTCCCGCCCTCCAACCCCGTCGTCTCCATCGGCACCATCCTCGCCGTCCCCGGCATCCGCGAAGCCGTGGCACAGGCCCCGGCCCCGGTCGTCGGCCTCTCCCCCATCGTCGGCGGAGCGCCCGTACGCGGCATGGCCGACAAGGTCCTCGCGGCCGTCGGCGTGGAATCCACGGCCGCCGCCGTCGCCCTGCACTACGGGTCCGAGCTGCTCGACGGCTGGCTCGTCGACACCTCCGACGCCGGCGCCGTCGACGAGGTCACCGCCGCGGGCATCGCCTGCCGGGCCGTACCCCTGATGATGACCGACCCGGACACCACCGCCGCCATGGCCCGCGCCGCGCTCGACCTCGCGGAGCAGACCCGGTGAACACCCCCTCGTACGAGGTCCGCGCCGTCCCCGGGATACCGGAGGTCCGGCCCGGGGACGACCTGGCGCGGCTGCTCGCCGACGCGGCGCCGGACCTGCGCGACGGGGACGTCCTGCTCGTCACCTCGAAGATCGTCTCCAAGGCGGAGGGGCGGATCGTACGGGCCGACTCCCGCGAGGAGGCCATAGACGCCGAGACCGTACGGGTCGTCGCCCGCCGGGGCCCGCTGCGGATCGTCGAGAACCGGCAGGGGCTCGTGATGGCGGCGGCCGGAGTCGACGCCTCCAACACCGAGCCCGGCACCGTCCTGCTGCTCCCCGAGGACCCCGACGCCTCGGCCGCGGCCATCCGGGCCGGGCTGCGCGAGCTGCTCTCCGTCGACGTCGGCGTGCTCGTGACGGACACCTTCGGCAGGCCCTGGCGCACCGGCCTCACGGACGTCGCCATCGGCGCGGCCGGCGTGCACGTCCTGGACGACCTGCGCGGCGGCACCGACGCCCACGGCAACCCGCTGAGCGCCACGGTCGTGGCGACGGCGGACGAACTGGCGGCCGCCGGAGACCTGGTCAAGGGCAAGGCGGCCGGACTGCCCGTGGCCGTCGTCCGCGGACTGGGGCACGTCGTCGGCGGCACCGCCTCGGCCCGGGACCTGGTCCGGACCCCGGCCGACGACATGTTCCGGCTGGGCACGTCGGAGGCCGTACGGGAAGCCGTCACCCAGCGCCGCACCGTCCGGGCCTTCACCGGCGAACCGGTCGACCCGGGCGCGGTACGGCGCGCGGTGGCCGCCGCCGTGACCGCCCCCGCCCCGCACCACACGACGCCGTGGCGGTTCGTGCTGCTGGAGTCCGCGGGGGCGCGGCTGGAGCTGCTGGACGCGATGCGGGACGCCTGGATCGAGGACCTGCGGCGCGACGGCAAGTCCGAGGAGTCCATCGCCAAGCGGGTCCGGCGCGGCGACGTGCTGCGCAACGCGCCGTACCTGGTGGTGCCGTGCATGGTGACGGACGGCGCGCACGACTACGGGCACGCGCGGCGGGACGCCGCCGAGCGGGAGATGTTCGTCGTCGCGATGGGCGCGGGCGTCCAGAACTTCCTGGTCGCACTGGCCGGGGAGCGGCTGGGCTCGGCGTGGGTGTCCTCGACGATGTTCTGCCGCGACGTGGTCCGGAAGGTCCTCGCACTGCCCGAGGGGTGGGACCCGATGGGGGCGGTGGCCGTGGGGCACCCGGCCTCGGTCCCGCCGGAACGGCCCGCCCGGGCGGCGGAGGGCTTCATCGAGGTCCGGTAGGGCGCCGGGCGGCCGGTCCCGCCTCAGAGGCGGCTGATGTCGCTGCGGTACATCCGGGGAGCGCGGCGGGGCGGGGTGTGGCCCGCCAGGAGGATGAGGCGGGCCGCGCGGTGGCGCTGGCCCGCGTACGGGGCGAGGAGCTCCAGCATCTCCGCGTCATCGGCGTCGCGGTTGCCCGTCAGGGCGTAGCCGATGATGCCGGGGAGGTGGAGGTCGCCGGTGGTGACGGCGTCGGCGGCGCCGTTGCTGCGCTGCAGGGTCTCGGCGGAGGTCCAGGGACCGATACCGGGGACGGCCTCCAGCCGGGCGGTGGCCTGCGCGAGCTCCATCGAGGCGGCCTCCTCCAGCCGGGCGGCCACCCGGGCGGCCCGCACGATGGTCGCGGAACGCTTCATGTCCACCCCGGCCCGGTGCCAGTCCCAGGAGGGGATCAGCGCCCAGGCCCGGGCGGAGGGCATCACGTACAGGCCCCCGGGCCCGGGAGCCGGCTCGCCGTGCAGACGCACCAGGCGGCGCCAGGACCGGTAGGCCTCGTCGGAGGTGACCTTCTGTTCCAGGACGGTCGGGATCAGCGACTCCAGGACCAGCCCGGTCCGGGTGAGGCGCAGGCCGGGACGCCGGCGGTGGCTGGCGTGCACGAGGCGGTGCCGGGGCACGAAGGCGCCGGGGTCGTCCTCGGCGCCGAGCAGGGCGGGAAGCCCGTCGAGTACCCAGCCGGCGCCGGGCCCCCAGGCCTCGGCGTCCACCCCGTCGGCGGCCCGGGACACCCGGAGGGTGGCGGGGCCGACGGGGGTCCGGGTCGCACGCCAGACGGAGCCGTCGGGGGTGGTGCGGAAGGTCGGGTCGGCGGGACCCCGGCGGAGGGGGCCGAGCACGAGGCCCAGGTCGACGGGCCCGCCGGGCTTCCAGAGCCGGCCCGTGCCGCCTCCGGCCTGCGCACCGGTCCCGGCGGGCACGGGCGTCCGCCCGGCCCGGAGGTCGGTACGGGTCGGGGGGTCGAATCGGCCGGCCATGCTTCGAGGGTAGCGGCGGGGGCGGCTCGCGGTGCGGGCCCCCATCTCCCCCTCGAGGTGCCGGGGCCGAGCGGTGTTTGCCGACCCGCCCCGGCACCTCGCGGGGGTGATGGCGGGCCCCGGCACTCGGGTGTGGCGGGGCCCGGCAGCCCGCCCCCCTACCGCCCCTGGAGCTTCGCCGAGGCCGTGCGCGTCGGGGGGAGCTGCTTGTACAGGAGGCGGCCCGGGCATTCCGTGGCGAAGCCGTCGCGGTGGCCCGAGATGACGTTCAGCTTCACGTTGGTGCCCTTCGCGTACAGGTTGCCGCCGCCCGACCTCAGGGTGGTCTTGGCCCGCGGGTCCGCGCCGAACAGGCCGAGCTTCCATGCCGTCAGGCGGGCCACCGCGTCCACCGCCGCCGCCGGCGGGGCCTTCGAGGAGTAGGTGCCGATCACCGCCACGCCCATGCTGTCCGCATTGAACCCCATGGTGTGCGCGCCGAGCACCGGCTTGGCGACTCCGCCCGCCCGGCCCTCGTATACCGTCCCGCACTTGTCGACGGCGAAGTTGTAGCCGAAGTCCCGCCAGCCGCTGCTGACCACGTGGTAGCGGTACAGGCTGCGCAGCACCGCCGGGGCGTCCTTGCAGGCGTAGTTGTTGCCGGAGGCGGTGTGGTGGACGAAGGCCGCCTTGACCGTGCTCGTGTAGACGAAGCCCGGCTCGCGCAGGGACTCGTCCGCGCCCCACCCGCGGCGGGTGACGATCCGCGGGCGCGGGCCGATGTACGGGCGGGCGGCGGCGGTGAGTTCGCCGTCGGCGGCGACGACCGCGTCGGCGGTGGAGTCCGCCTTGTTGAGGGCGCTGATCTCCAGTGCGCCGAGCAGGGCGTGGGGGACGTTGGCGGAGGATGACTCCGCCGCCTCCATGCTCATCTCGGGGAGGGCGGCGGGGGTGTCGCCCTTGTCGTCGTCCGCGGGCAGGGCGGGGGGAGAGGGGGCGGAGGAGGCGCCGTTCTTGGCGTCCTTGCCGGCCGCCGGCGGCTGTTCGGCCCCCGGGTCGACGAGTTCGATGCGCAGCCCCGACGGCAGGCGGCCCGGGCGGGCGGCGCCGCGGGTGGCGGCGGGGCCGTTCTCCGCCTGGACGCGGACCTCCACCCCGTCGGACGGGCCGACCCACAGGGGGGCGGTGGCGCCGCGGAGGCGGCCCGAGCCGCGTTCCACCGCGTCGGGGTCGGCGGCGTGTTCGCCGTTGTGGGTGTCCACGTCCTGCCAGTCGGACCAGGCGCCGGTGGCCACGGAGCGGGTACGGACCTGGACCCGGCCGCCGAGTTCCGCGGCGGCGTCGTCCCAGACGACCCCGACCAGCGAGAACGTCTTGACGTCGCGCGTGGTCAGGCCCCGGGTCTCGGGCAGGCCGGGTGAGGCGCTCATGCCGGGGACGCCGGGGATCCGGGCGGTGGCGGAGGGGCCGAGGGGGACGAGCGGCAGCGACTGGGTTGACCCCGGGGCGACGGGGACCGCCTCGGCCAGGGCCGGAGTGGAGAGCGTGAGCGGCAGTGCCAGGGCGGCGGCCGTCACGACACCGATCGAGGAAGCAAGGAATCCACGCATGGAAGCGATGCTGAGCACAGCCACCACGAAGCGCCATCGGAGAACTGACGCACCGTCCGACGGCGCGCCGGGCGCGCCTCCCCTGGACGGGCGAGCCGCCGCCCCCCGTACGGGGGAGCGGCCCGCGTACGCTGGGGCGGGTGAACGCCACTGACCGCACCCCTGCCGACCTGCTGCGATCCGCGCTCGCCGCCGATCCGGGCCGCCCGCTCGTCACCTTCTACGACGACGCCACGGGCGAGCGCGTCGAATTGTCCGTCGCCACCTTCGCCAATTGGGTGGCCAAGACCGCCAATCTGCTCCAGGGCGACCTGGCCGCCGAGCCGGGCGACCGGCTCGCGCTGCTGCTGCCCGCGCACTGGCAGAGCGCCGTGTGGCTGCTCGCGTGCGCCTCCGTCGGGGTGGTCGCGGAGATCGGCGGGGATCCCGCCGACGCCGATCTGGTGGTGAGCGGGCCCGACACCCTGGAGGAGGCGCGGGCCTGCTCCGGTGAGCGGGTCGCGCTCGCGCTGCGTCCGCTGGGCGGCCGGTTCCCGCAGCCGCCGGCCGGGTTCGCGGACTACGCGGTGGAGGTGCCGGGGCAGGGCGACCGCTTCGCCCCGTTCGTTCCGGTGGACGCCGACGGGCCGGGGCTGGTGGTCGGCGGCGAGGAGCTGTCGTACGCGGCCCTGGTCGGGCGGGCCCGCGAGGACGCGGCGCAGCGCGGGCTGGGCGAGGGCGCCCGGGTGCTGTCGGGGCTGGGCTTCGACAGCTGGGAGGGGCTGTCGGCGGGGCTGTACGGGCCGCTGGCCACGGGCGGCTCGGTGGTGCTGTGCCGCAACCTGGACCGGCTGGCGCCGGAGGCCCTGGCGCAGCGCGTCGAGAGCGAGCGCGTCACCCACACCGCCTGAGGGAGCCGGCCCGGGCCCGGGGCAAAGCCGGGTGCCGGCCGAGGCCCGCTCCGGGCGGCCCGGGGCAGGACCCGGCCCCGGGGCGATTTGTCACCCATATGGCCCTAGACACGACCCCGCCCCCGGGCCGTCCGTCTCACCCGGGAGGAGGATCGGCTCCGGGCCGTGCTCACCCGTACGGCCTGTTGCTGCCGGTGCGGCGGAGCCGTACCCGGCACGGCGAGGGGACGGTGCGCGAGTGAGGGACGGCGCGGGCATACCGGACGGCGCTGCGGCGGCCGCGGGCGCGGGGAGGTCCCCGCGCGGCCGCCGGCGCCGGCGGCTGCTGCGCTGGCTCGGGCTCGGGGCCGTCCTGCTGGTGCTGGCGGGGGCGGCGGCGGGCTGGTGGCTGTACGCCAAGCTCGACGGGAACATCACCGAGGACACCTCGGCCGCGGCCGAGCTGCGGCGCTACGAGCGCGAGCGCCCGTCGCACTTCGCGCGGGGGGCCCAGAACATCCTGCTGATCGGCTCGGACTCGCGTTCCGGGACGGGCAACGCGGGCTACGGGCAGGACGGGGGCACCCAGCGTTCGGACACCACGATCCTGCTGCACCTGCCGGCGGACCGCCGCAGCGCGACGGCGGTGTCCATCCCCCGGGACCTGATGACGGAGGTGCCGGAGTGCCTGGGGGCGGACGGCTCCCGCACCGGGGACCGGTTCGCGCAGTTCAACTGGGCCTTCCAGTGGGGCGGGGCCGCCTGCACGATCCGTACGGTCGAGAAGATGACCGGGATCCGGGTCGACCACCACATGGTGGTGGACTTCGGCGGGTTCAAGAAGATGGTCGACGCGGTCGGCGGGGTGGAGGTCTGCCTCAGGCGGCCGGTCAACGACGCCGAGGCGCACCTGCGGCTGCCGGCGGGCCGGCAGGTGCTGCGCGGGGAGCAGGCGCTCGGTTTCGTCCGGGCCCGCTACAGCCTGGGCAACGGCAGCGACACCGAACGCATGGAGCGCCAGCAGCAGTTCCTGGGCTCCCTGTGGGAGAAGGTGAGCAGTACCGGGGTGCTGCTGAACCCGGCGAAGCTGTATCCGCTGCTGGACGCGGCGACCTCCTCGGTGACCACCGACCCGGATCTCGCCTCGTTGCGGGGCCTGTATGAACTCGTACGGGGCGTACGGGACATACCGGCCGACCAGGTCAAGTTCCTGACCGTGCCCCGTCGCCCGTACACGGCGGACCCGAACCGGGACGAGCTGGTGGAGCCGGACGCGGCGCGGCTGTTCGAGAGCCTGCGGGCGGACCGGCCGGTGGCGGTGACCGCGCCCGAGCCGCCGCCGAGCCCGGATCCGGAGCGCGCGCGGGAGGGCCGGGACGCCTCCGGGGAGGACTCGGGCGAGGGCGCCGGGGAGGGTTCGGGCGGGCCCGTGCCGACGGAAAACGGAACCTCTCCGGCGGCCACACCCGCCCCCACCTTCACAGGAACCACGGCAGGCACGGCCGACTGCCGGTAAAGCAATCCCAAAGCCGCCGGTCCAAGCGAGCCGGATGACCGCTTTGACCCGTTATAGGGGGAGTGTATTTTGTCACCAGCATGGTTTGCGGCTGACCTGGCCGGATAAGGTGAGCGATCCGGCGCACCGGCCACGAAGAGGCCGCGCGCCAGCAGCCGGATCGTTGACCGCGTGCCTGGGGGGAGGCGCGTCGCGAAGCACCGACGGAGGATTCGAGCAACCGTGGATGCGCAAAGCCGTGGGCGGGCGGACGAGATCGACCCCGCTGACCAGTGGGTCCTCAATCCCCGCACTGGCAACTACGAACTGCAACTGGGCCGTTCCGCTGCGCAGCAGCGGCTGGTCTCCGCCCCCCGCAGGACCCGCCGATCGTCCGCGCCCACGGCTCCCTCCACCCCGGCCGCTCCCTCCCCCGCCGTCCCCAAGCCCCGCCGCGGTGACGGCCCGCCCGGCGGGCGGCGCGGCGGCGGCCGTTCCCGCAAGACCGGCGGCGGGCCCGGACGCCGCAAGCGGTTCCTGGTGGTCACCGGCGGGGCGCTGGCGTTCCTGCTGGTCGGCGGCGGGGTCGGCTCGTACCTCTACTACGAGCACCTGAACGGCAATCTGAACGTCATCGACACCGGCGGCGCGGGCGGCGGCTTCAAGAAGGACCAGGCGATCAACATCCTGGTCATCGGCACCGACAAGCGCAGCGGCAAGGGCAACGAGGGCTACGGGGACGCCGACAGCGTCGGCCACGCCGACACCACGATCCTCTTCCACGTCTCCAAGGACCGCACCAACGCCACCGCGCTGTCGATCCCGCGCGACCTGATCACCGACATCCCGGCCTGCCCGACGAAGATCGACGGTGCGGTGAAGGAGATCCCGGGCACCCGGGGCAGCCGTTTCAACAACAGCCTGGGCCAGGAGGGCCGGGACCCGGGCTGCACGATGCGCACGGTCAAGCAGCTGACAGGCATCGAGGTCGACAACTTCATGATGGTCGACTTCAACGCGGTGAAGAACCTGAGCACGGCGGTGGGCGGGGTGCCCGTCTGCGTGGCCAAGGACGTCAACGACCGCGATTCCAAGCTGAACCTGAAGGCGGGCGAGCACCGGCTGGAGGGCGAGCAGGCGCTGGCCTTCGTCCGCACCCGGCACGCCTTCGGCAACGAGAGCGACCTGGACCGGATCAAGACCCAGCAGCAGTTCCTGGGTTCGATGATGCGCGAGATGAAGTCCAAGGAGACGCTGACCAGTCCGAAGAAGTTCTTCTCGCTGGCGGAGGCGGCGACGAAGTCGCTGACCGTGGACCAGGGGCTGGGCTCGATCGGCAAGCTGACCGCGCTCGCGGGCGAGTTGAAGGACATCAACCCCAAGAACGTCACGTTCACGACGCTGCCGGTGGTCGACAACCCGAACGAGCCGCCGAACCGCAAGGCGACCGTGGTCGTGAACACCTCGCAGGCGGACCCGCTCCTGCAGATGATCCGGGGGGACGTGTCCCTCACGGAGGTCGAGAAGAAGGAGCAGGCCGCCAAGGACGCGGCCGAGGCCGACGCCAAGAGCCGGCAGGACGCGCTGCTCCAGGGGAACCGCGCCCCGGCCGGGGACGTCCGGGTGGACGTGTACAACGGCGGCGGCCCGCCCGGGTCGGCCTCCACCACCCTGACCTGGCTGCAGAACACCAAGGGCGTCTACAAGGCCGGCAACCACGGCAACGCGTCGGCGCGGCTGCCCGCCACGCAGCTGGAGTACGCCCCAAACCAGGCGGACCAGGCCCGGGCGCTGGCCGACATGATGGGGCTGTCGGCCTCGGCCCTGAAGGTCGGCGCGGTCGACGCGGGGCCGAGGACCCCGATGAAGCTGACGCTGGGCGCCGACTTCAAGGAGCCCGGTGCGCCGCTCGGCGCGGCGGCCCCGCAGCAGGCCCCGGAGGGGGTCCAGCGGGTCGAGGCGGACAAGGCGGTCTGCGCCAAGTGAGCAGCCGCGTCCGCGGACGCCGAAGCAGGGGCGGGCGGCGGCTGTTAGGCCGCCCGAGGATCGTCCACAGACCGCCGATGGGGCGGTAGCCGGGGGGACCGGCACAATACCGACCAGTAATTATCTTGAGGGGGGTACGCGTGAGGCACAGCAGCGTGCGGGGGGAGGGGGCGCCCGACCAGGCCACCGACGGCATATCCGGCGGCGGCGAGAAGAAGGCGTCCGGCGCGGTGCCCCCACCTCGGAAGGGCGGGGGCGACGGCGCCCGGCCCCCGGGCAGTGGCATCCCCGCCCGCCGGCGCCGCCGGCGGGTGCTGTTCTGGGTGGCGTCCGTCCTGGCGTTCCTGATCCTGGGAACCTCGGCGGCCGGGTACCTCTACTACAACCACCTCAACGACAACATCCGCAGCGGGCAGCGCCTCAGCGGCGAGAGCGGCGTGGAGAAGACCCACGCCAACGCCAAGGGCCAGCGCCCGCTGAACATCCTGCTGCTCGGCTCCGACAGCCGCAACAAGCCGGAGAACGTCGAGCTCGGCGGCAGCCGCGACACCGTGGGCAACCCGCCGCTCGCGGACGTGCAGATGCTGCTGCACGTGTCGGCCGACCGGGAGAACGCCTCGGTGGTGAGCATCCCGCGCGACACCCGGGTCGACATACCCGAGTGCACGGACCCGAAGACCGGCGAGAAGTTCAAGAAGACCAACGCGATGATCAACGAGTCGCTCGGTCGCGGCGGCCCGGGCTGCACCCTGGCCACCTGGGAGAAGCTGACCAACGTCTACATCGACCACTGGATGATGATCGACTTCTCCGGTGTCGTGCGGATGGCCGACGCCATCGGCGGTGTGCCGGTCTGCGTCAAGGACAACGTCTGGGACCGGCCGCTGCCCACCTCCGGCGGCGGCTCGGGCCTCAAGCTCCAGAAGGGCACCACCCGGGTCAAGGGCGAGCAGGCGCTCCAGTGGCTGCGCACCCGGCACGCGTTCAGCAGCGACCTGGGCCGGGCGCAGGCCCAGCACATGTACATGAACTCGATGATGCGCGAGCTCAAGAGCCAGAACGCCTTCACCGACGTCGGCCGGATCACGGACCTGGCCGAGGCGGGCACCAAGGCCCTGGAGGTCTCCGAGGAGATCGGCTCGGTCAAGAAGCTCTACAACCTGGCCATGCAGCTCAAGGACGTCCCCACCAACCGCATCACGATGACGACGATGCCGACGTTCCAGGACCCCCGGGACGAGAACCGGCTCATCGTGAACCAGGCGGACGCCGAGAAGCTGTGGACGATGCTCCGCAAGGACGTCGCGTTCGACAAGAACGGCGAGCCGCAGTCCCCGCAGAGCCCGTCGGCCTCCCAGCCCGCCCCCGGCGCCTCGCAGCCGGCCCCGGGTGCCTCGCAGCCTCCGGCGCAGCCCACCCAGCAGCCCTCGCCGGCTCCGTCCACCGCCCCGGACAAGATCGCCGTGAACGTGGTCAACGGCACCGCCGTCGAGAAGATGCCGCTGGCCCCCCACCGGGCGAACGCGATCGCGGACGTCCTGGTCTCCAAGGGCTTCACCGGGGCCAAGGCGGACACCGCGCTGACCCCGGAGAAGACCACGGTGGTGCGCTACCCGACGCCGGAGCTGGCGGACGAGGCGCAGAGCGTGGCGGCGGCCCTGGGCATCCCGAACACGGCGGTGCAGCAGTCGGCCGACGTCTCCAAGGTCACCCTGGTCGTGGGCGGGGACTGGCGCGAGGGCAACGCCTACCCGCAGGCCGCCCCGCCGGCGGCCGGCGCGATCCCCGACACGGCGGACGCGCTCAACGGCTCGGACACCGGTGCCTGCATGGAGGTCTACAAGCCCTACCGCTGGTAGGCGGGCGCCGCTGAACGCGAAGGGGTGACCCGGTCCCGTACGGACCGGGTCACCCCTTCGCGTGGTGTGTGCGGCCCTCAGGCCTCGGCCGGCTCGCGGCGCACCGACGGGCGGCGGCTGGCGATGACCTTCCGGGCCAGCGAGCGCGGGCTGGTGAGGAAGCCGTAGCCCCAGCTCATGTGCATGGTCGCGAGGGCCACCGGGATCTGTGCCCGGGCCTTGAGGGACAGCCCCTTGCCCGCCGGGACGGAGCCGGCGGTGATCGCCGCGAGGTAGCCGGCCGGGACGGCGAACGCCCACGGGGTGACGGCGACGCCCGCGACCACCCCGGCCGCGATCGCGCAGACGGCGGTCGGCGGGGCCAGGTAGCGCAGGTTGATCGAGCCCGCGTGGTAGCGGGCCACCACGTGCCGCCAGCGGCCGTAGTCCTTGTACTGCTTGGCCAGGGCCCGCACGGAGGGGCGCGGGCGGTACTGGACCTTCAGCTCGGGCGAGAACCAGATCAGCCCGCCGGCCTCGCGGATGCGGAAGTTCAGCTCCCAGTCCTGGGCGCGGATGAACTCCTCGTTGTACCCGCCCTGCTGTTCGAGGGCCTCCCGGCGGAAGACGCCGAGGTAGACGGTCTCGGCGGGGCCGGCCTGACCGCCGGTGTGGAAGGCCGCGTTGCCGACGCCGATCTTCGAGGTCATCGCGGCGGCGACGGCGTCCTCCCAGGCGTTCTCCCCCTCGGCGTGCATGATGCCGCCGACGTTCTGCGCACCGGTCTCCTCCAGGAGGCGGACGGCGGTGGCGATGTAGTTCGGGGAGAGCATGCCGTGGCCGTCGACGCGGACGACGATCGGGTGGCGGGAGGCCTTGATCGCGGCGTTGAGGGCGGCGGGGGTCCGTCCGGTGGGGTTCGGGACGGTGTGGACGCGGGGGTCTTCTCGTACGAGCTCGGCGGCGATCTCGTCGGTGCGGTCCGTGGACGGCCCGAGCGCGATCACCACCTCCATCTCGCCTGCGTACTCCTGTCCGAGGATGTGCCGGACGGATTCACGCAGGTGGCGCTCCTCGTCGAGCACCGGCATGATCACCGAGACTGCGGGCTGCTGGGCGGGCATGGCGTCCTTCACGGTCGGGTATCGGTGCCACGTTACCGCGTACGGGGGACACCGGTGCGCGGCGGAGGAGCGGTACGGACAGATGCTGATCGTATGGGCCTACTGTTCTGACGAATCTGCCCGACGTACCGGGAGGTGTCCCCGTGCCCCAGCCGCACCGCCCCACCCGGCCCGCCGGGCCGGCCCAGCCGCAGCGCGCACGGAAGGGCGGCGGCCGCGGCGGGACGGCCCGCGGCCGCCGCGACCGGCCGCGGTGGGGCGTACGGATCGCGGCCGGGCTCTCCCTGGTGGTACTGGGCTCCGGGGCCATCGGGCACGCCGTGATGACCGGCCTGGACACCGGCATCGAACGGGTGGACCCCTTCAAGGACATGAAGAACCGCCCGCAGGCCGGGCACGGGGTGAACTTCCTGCTGGTCGGCACCGACGGCCGCGACAAGATCACCCCGGAGGAGAAGCGCGAGTACCGCCTCGGCGGGGAACCCTGCCACTGCACCGACACGATCATGCTGGTGCACCTGTCCGCCGACCAGCAGCGGGCCAGCGTGGTCAGCCTCCCCCGCGACAGCTACGCGGAACTCCCCGCGCACCAGGACCCGGTCACCGGAAAGCCCCACCGGCCCCACCCCGTGAAGCTCAACGCCGCCTACGCCGAGGGCGGGCCGAACCTCACCGTGCGGACCGTCGAGAACATGACCCGGGTCAAGATCGACCACTACCTGGAGGTCGACTTCACCAGCTTCATGCGCACCGTCGACGCGATGGGCGGGGCCGAGATCTGCACCGCCAAGGCCCTCCACGACCAGAACACCGGCCTGCACCTGCTGCCCGGCACCCACCGCCTCACCGGCGGCCAGGCCCTCCAGTACGTCCGCTCCCGCCACGTCGACGGGGCCGCCGACCTGGGCCGGATGCAGCGCCAGCAGCGGTTCGTCGCCGCCCTGATCAAGCAGGCCACCGGGGGCGGGGTACTGCTCAACCCGGTGAAGTTCAAGGAGGTCAGCTCCACCCTGCTGGGCTCGGTGCGCGCCGACAAGGACTTCGGCTCCGAGCAGATGCTGGCGCTCGGGCAGGTCATGCGCGGCTTCACCCCCTCCTCGTCCGAGTTCGCCTCGGTCCCGATCGGGGACCCCTCGTACCCGGTCAAGGGCATCGGCTCGACCGTGAAGTGGGACGAGCACAAGGCCGCCCGGCTCTTCGAGTCCCTGCGCGAGGACCGCCCGCTGGCCCCGCCCCGCCCCGGGCAGCCCGCCGGGGCCGCCGGCCGGCCCGCGGCCCCGGCGGC
>NZ_JBEZWL010000089.1:0-30234 GCF_040648015.1 Streptomyces sp. NPDC029216
GCCCCAGCAGCCGCGCCAGCGTCTTCGCGTTGGCGACCATGGGGTAGATCTCCTCCGCCCCCACGATCGAACACGGCACGATCGGCGTCCTCCGCCTGGATGCCCAGGCCCGGGAGCAGGTTCGGGAGGAGGGGCGGGATGGTGATGTCCGGCTGGGGGAGGCCCGGGGCCACCGGAGTGGCCGGGGTGGACTGGCCCGGTGCCGGGGGGTGCAGCAGGTCGCCCGTGCCGCCCAGGAGGCCCGTTCCGGGGGCCGGGGCCTGGCTGCTGGGCGCGGCGGGGGCCGCCGGCTGCGAGGGAGCTCCGGACGCGGGGGCGGACTGCTGGTGCTTGCCCGGTGCCGGGGTGTCCGCGCCGGTGGGGCCGGAGCCCTGTCCGCCGCGGTTCTGCTCCGGGGCCTTCGGCAGGAGGCCCCGGAGCGGCTCCACGTCATCGTCTATGGCCTGGAAGACCGAGGTCACCTGGTCGCCGACGTCGTGGAGCTGGGGCGGGAGGTTGGAGCGGAGCCGGCCCCAGGCGTCGCGGTGCGAGCGGGAGAACGAGGACAGGGCCTGGATCGGGCCGAGCGAGCCGTCCCGTTCGTAGGCCGCCTGGAGGAGCCGGTGGCCCTCCGCCGCGTCGTGTTTCATGCCCGCCAGGGCGAGCCGGATCTGGCCCAGGACCTCGTGGTCCAGGGGGCCCGATCGGCCGCGCTCCATCAGCCTGCGCGCCTCCGACAGGCGGTTCGAGGCGCGGTCGAGGTAGAGCTCGCCCCGGTCCGCGTCCTCGTCGGCCATGCCCAGCTTGAGGTCCTCCATGCCCAGTTTGACCGGGTAGAGGGAGTCACCGGGCAGGGCGTCGGTGCTGGCAGCGGCCACTCCGCTGAAGGCCCCTGCGGCCACACCCACGGTGAGGCCGCCCGCTGCGATGCCCTTGGACCAGCGGGAGCGGGGCCGCAATTTCCGGAGCGAGGTCGCCCGGTGGGCGCCGCGGCCGGTCCGCTGCTCGGGCACCTGAGGGTCCGCGGCGGCACCGCCCCCGGCCCTCTCCTCCATCACCATGGCCTCCATGGCGGCGACGAGCTGTGCTCGTTGCACCACTTTGACCTCGGGGTCCAGCACCGGGCGCGGCATTCTTTCGCCGAGCACGCTCGCCAGGGCCAACAGCCGGTCGTGGTCGGCAGATTCGGCAGGTGCCTCGGACTGCTCGGCCGCCGGTTCCGGTTCCGAAAGGTCGGACGGTGTCCGATCCTCCAGGGCCTGGGCGAAGGCGTTCGCCCGCCGGTGCGGAGTCACGTTCGCGATCACTGGCGGCACCTCCTCTCGTCATGACGATCGACTCCCCAAGGTGTCCGGAAGGTTGCCTTCCTTGAGCACATCCACACTTTCGTGTGAGCGGCTTCGGGCAAGGCGTGTCCACAGGGAGCCTGCATTCCGCACAACGAGCGGCGCGGCACTTGGGTTACGGACGAAGGATGATCGGACCACAGCGTCATCGAGGGGTCACCGGGTGTGAGGTTGTCGTGTCGTGGGGCGGCGTGTTCGCCGGGTCAGCGGGCGTCGTCCGGCAGCAGGCGGGCCAGGGTGCGGACCGCGCGGTACTGGAGCGTTTTGATCGCGCCCTCGTTCTTCCCCATGACCCGGGCGGTCTCGGCGACCGAGAGGCCCTGGAGGAAGCGCAGGGTCACGCACTCCTGCTGCTGCGGGTTGAGCTTGCGGACGGCTTCGAGCAGGGCCGCGTTGGACAGGGACTCCAGGACGGAGTCCTCGGGGCTGCGCTCCACCTCGTTGGCGTCGAGCATCTCGCCGGTGGTGACCTCCAGGCGGAAGCGGCTGGACTTGAAGTGGTCCGCCACCAGGTTCCGCGCGATGGTCACCAGCCAGGCGCCGAAGTCGCGGCCCTGCCAGGTGAAGGTGGAGATGCGGCGCAGCGCGCGCAGGAAGGTCTCGCTGGTGAGATCCTCCGCGGTCGCCTTGCCGCCGACGCGGTAGTAGATGTAGCGGTACACCGTGTCGCTGTACTGGTCGTAGAGGCGGCCGAAGGCCTCGGCCTCGCCCGCCTGGGCGCGTTCGACCAGGTCCATCATGCGGGCCTGGTCGCTGTCCGCCGTGGGGCGGCGGGCGGTGGGCGCGCTCGTGCCGCCGCCGGCGGCGGACCCCGCGCTGGCGCGACCGCGTCTGCCCACCGTCGCTCCGCCGTCGGTCAGGGCGTAGCAGGGACCGGCCGGGCCGAGGCCGGCAGGGACCGCGGCGGCGAGGGCGGGGACGGCGTACGCGGTGGGGACGAAGCCGCGCAGGTGGTCGAGGACCGTTGCGCGCAGCGTAGCCAGGCCCGAGGCGTCAACCCCGACAGGTGGGTACACGGGACTCCCAGAGGCAGAGCTTCCATCACGTGCAGTGCGGGACCGTTCACCCGTCGTGGCGACAGGCGGGCGGCGGCATGCGTTTGAGGAGAATAACGCTTCGTACAGGCAGTGCTACACCCAGTTGCTGAAATCACCGGTTCCGACACTTCTGTTGCGTGTCGAGGGCATATTCAGTCCTGGTTGGCGATCACTTACTGATCACTTGGGTGCGCGGATTGGAAGCTTCCGGGGCGTCTCACGACCGAGTCGGGCATGCCGGAGTGCCGCGCCGACGGCGCGGGTAGAGGGGTGCGAATGTGCGCCGCCCCGCCCCTGGAAGGGGGCGGGGCCCGGCGTTGCTACTTGCGGCGGCGGTGCAGGGCGATGGCGGCGGCCGCGCCGCCCGCGATCGCGCCGACCCCGGCGGCGGCCGGGACGCCGACCTTCACGGCCTTGCGTCCGGTCCGATAGTCGCGCAGCCGCCAGTCGTGTGCACGGGCATGCTTGCGCAGTTTTGTATCGGGATTGATCGCGTACGGATGCCCGACCAGCGACAGCATCGGGATGTCGTTGTGCGAATCGCTGTACGCCGCGCAGCGCGCGAGGTCCAGGTCCTCGGCGGCGGCCAGCGCGCGCACCGCCTCGGCCTTGGCGGGGCCGTGCAGGGGCTCGCCGACGAGGCGGCCGGTGTAGATGCCGTCGACGGAC
The DNA here is from genome assembly GCF_040648015.1 of Streptomyces sp. NPDC029216. Lineage (NCBI taxonomy): Bacteria > Bacillati > Actinomycetota > Actinomycetes > Kitasatosporales > Streptomycetaceae > Streptomyces > Streptomyces sp. NPDC029216. Next base: position 3,032 of record NZ_JBEZWL010000089.1, read on the forward strand.
TCGGCGACGGTGCCCAGTGCGCCGGTCAGGCCGAGGCGGCGGGCGATGATCGTGGCCGTCTCGACGGGGGCGGCGGTGACGAGCCAGACCTTCTGGCCGGCGTCGAGGTGGGCCTGGGCCAGGGCGCGGGTGCCCGGCCAGATCCGCTCCGCCATGTACTCGTCGTAGATCTCCTCGCCGATCGCCATGAGTTCGGAGACCTTGTGGCCCTTGACGATGGACAGGGCGCTGTCGCGGGCGTCCTGCATGTGGTCGGGGTCCTCGACCCCGGCGAGCCGGAACCAGGCCTGCTGCCAGGCGAAGCGGGCCAGTTCGCGGCGGCGGAAGAACTCGCGCTTGTAGAGGCCGCGGCCGAAGTGGAAGATCGCGGCGCCCTGCATGACGGTGTTGTCGAGGTCGAAGAAGGCGGCGGCGAGGTCGTCGCCGGGGACCGGGAACGCGGGCTCCGCCGCGGTCTCGGCGGTGTCGGTTCCGGTTCCGCTTGCGGTCTCGGGGGCCTCCGGCGCCGTCGGGGCGGCGTGCGGTGGGGCGTCGGGCCGCGCGGTCTTGCGTGCGGCCTCGGCCGAGGCCTCGCCTGCCAGCACGCTCCGCGCTGTCGCGGAGCGTCTACGGGGGGTGAGCCATCCCAGAGCGGCCATGACGCGAGCATAGCCACTGTGTTCGGGAGTTCCCGAACCGCCGGGAAACAGGGCGGTTAACTCTTCGGGCACGGCGCCCCGGGGCGGGACAATGGCGGCATGAGCCCTTTGCTGCGCCGTAAGGAAAAGAAGCGTCCCGACGAGCGGATGGTCACGCTCATCGGGAAGCCGGGGTGCCATCTGTGCGACGACGCCCAGGAAGTGATCGAGAAGGTGTGCGCCGAGACCGGTGCGCAGTGGGAGAAGAAGGACATCTCGCAGGACGAAGAGCTCTACCGCCGGCACTGGGAACAGATTCCGGTCGTGCTGGTGGACGGCGAACAACACACCTTCTGGAGGGTGAACCCCGACCGGCTCCGACGCGCATTGGGAGCCTGACCCTCCGGGCCGTTACCATCATGGGCGATTTATGGGGACTCGGGGGCGTATCGATGAGGAGTGTGTACCGCTTTGCCCCCCTCGGGATTTGAACGGGTTCGGCCCGTTCCCGGGTCAGGCCCCGCGCGCCCAGGCCGCGTGACCCCGGTCACTTTGCTCGGACAAAGCGGACACAATCTTTGTGCACGCGTTCACAAAGACATAGCCTGCTTTCGACGGGGCGGTCCTGGGACACGAGGCCGCCTACAGCCCCGCTCATCCCGCAGGAGCATCGTGGCAACTGGCCGAACTCACCGACCGGCGACCCGCAGCCGAGGTATTCCCGAGGCCACTGTCGCCCGGCTTCCGCTGTACCTGCGCGCGCTGACCGCGCTCTCCGAGCGCTCGGTGCCCACGGTGTCCTCCGAGGAGCTCGCGGCCGCCGCCGGAGTCAACTCCGCGAAGCTGCGCAAGGACTTCTCGTACCTCGGTTCCTACGGCACGCGGGGCGTGGGCTACGACGTCGAGTACCTCGTCTACCAGATCTCCCGCGAGCTGGGCCTGACCCAGGACTGGCCCGTCGTCATCGTCGGCATCGGCAACCTCGGCGCCGCCCTGGCCAACTACGGCGGTTTCGCCTCCCGCGGCTTCCGCGTGGCCGCGCTGATCGACGCCGACCCGGCGATGGCCGGGAAGCCGGTGGCGGGGATGCCGGTGCAGCACACCGATGACCTGGAGAAGATCATCGAGGAGAACGGTGTGTCGATCGGGGTCATCGCGACTCCGGCGGGCGCCGCGCAGCAGGTGAGCGAGCGGCTGATCGCAGCCGGTGTCACGTCCATCCTGAACTTCGCGCCCACCGTGCTGTCGGTGCCGGAGGGCGTCGACGTGCGGAAGGTCGACCTGTCGATCGAGCTCCAGATCCTGGCCTTCCACGAGCAGCGCAAGGCCGGTGAGGAGACCGCGGGTGCCGCGGAGGCCTCCGAGGCCGCCCCGGGTGCGGGTGCGGGTGCCGGTGGGACCGGGGCCGCGCCTGCGGCCGCCGTCGAGCCGCCGGCCGGGCGGGGCGCCGCCGCCTCGCGCAAGGGCGGGCCCGAGGGCGACGTCCCGGCGGTGATGCCGGCATGAGTCTGCTCGTCGTTGGCCTGAGCCACCGCAGCGCGCCCGTGAGCGTGCTGGAGCGGGCCTCGCTGTCCGCCGACGCCAAGGTCAAGCTGCTGCACGACACCCTCGCCGCCGAGCCGGCGGCCGAGGCGACCGTGCTGGCCACCTGCAACCGGATCGAGCTGTACGCCGACGTGGACAAGTTCCACGCCGGTGTCGCCGAGCTGTCCACGCTGCTGGCCCAGCACAGCGGGGTCGCGCTGGAGGAGCTCACCCCGTACCTGTACGTCCACTACGAGGACCGGGCGGTGCACCACCTGTTCTCGGTGGCGTGCGGGCTGGACTCGATGGTCGTGGGCGAGGGGCAGATCCTCGGGCAGATCAAGGACGCGCTGGCGCTGGGGCAGGAGCTCCACACCGCCGGGCGGCTGATCAACGACCTCTTCCAGCAGGCGCTGCGGGTCGGCAAGCGGGCGCACTCGGAGACCGGGATCGACCGGGCCGGGCAGTCGCTGGTGACCTTCGGTCTGGAGCAGCTGGCCGTGCGCGAGCCGGTCGAGGAGTGGGCCGCCGGGAAGCGGGCGCTGGTGATCGGCGCCGGGTCGATGTCCTCGCTGGCCGCCGCCACGCTGGCGCGGGTGGGGGTCGCGGAGATCGCCGTGGCGAACCGGACCGCGGAGCGGGCGGAGCGTCTTGCGGAGATTCTGGTTGCCTCGGGCACCGGTGTGGCCGCGCGGGCGGTTCCGATGTCCGCCGTCGCGGCGGAGCTCGGGCGGGCCGATGTAGTGGTGTCCTGTACGGGGGCCACCGGGTTGGTGCTGACCGGGGACGACGTTGCCGCTGCGGTGGCGGGCCCTGCGGGGCTTTCCCCCACCCCGCCCCTTCCCGAAACCGGGGCTGCGCCCCGGACCCCCTGGGGGCTCCGCCCCCAGACCCCAGCGCCTCAAACGTCGGCGGGGCTGGAATTGGCTGATGCTGGAGCGTCCGCGCCCGTTGCGTCGGGCTTGGCAGCCGGGATCGACGCCGGCGTTCTGGCTCGGCTCGTTGCCGCTGCCGAGGGTGGGCGGCGGTTGGCTGATGCCGGGGCCGCTCGGACCATTGCTCCCTCCGGGCAGGCTGTTGAGGTGTGTCCCGTGGACGTGCCGGCCGGGGACGGGCGGTCCGCGCTCGCCGGGGTCGATGCGAGCTCGCTGGAGCTGCACGGGGCCTGGGCCGATCAGGGGGAGGCCGCCGCGCAGCGGCAGCCGCGGCGGGGGAGCCGGAGTCAGGTCGACGGGGCTCCCGTGCGGCTCGCGCTGCTCGACCTGGCCATGCCGCGGGATATCGATGCCGCCGTGCACCGGATCCCGGGCGTGCGGCTCGTCGACATCGAGAGCCTCGCCGAAGCGTCTGCCGACGCGCCGATGGCGGCCGACGTCGACGCCGTGCGCGCGATCGTGGCCGAGGAGGTGGCCGCGTTCGGCGCCGCGCAGCGGGCCGCGCACATCACCCCGACCGTCGTCGCCCTGCGGGCGATGGCCGCCGAGGTCGTCGCCATGGAGGTGGCGCGGCTCGACGGGCGGGTACCCGACCTCGACGAACGGCAGCGCGCGGAGGTCACCCAGACCGTGCGCCGCGTCGTCGACAAGCTCCTGCACGCGCCGACCGTGCGCGTGAAGCAGCTCGCGAGCGAGCCCGGCGGCGCCGGGTACGCCGAGGCGCTGCGTGAACTCTTCGACCTCGACCCTCAGACGGTGGCATCCGTCAGCCGGGCGGACGCGGCCGATCCGAAGAACGACGACCCAGGACGGGCATCATGAACTCACGTCCCGACCAGCCCCTCCGGCTTGGCACGCGGCGCAGCAAGCTGGCCATGTCCCAGTCCGGGCACGTCGCCGAGGCGGTCCGGGCGGTCACCGGCCGGCCCGTGGAGCTCGTGGAGATCACGACGTACGGCGACGTGTCCCGTGAGAACCTCGCGCAGATCGGCGGCACCGGCGTGTTCGTCACCGCGCTGCGCGACGCGCTGCTGCGCGGCGAGGTCGACTTCGCCGTGCACTCGCTGAAGGACCTGCCGACCGCGCAGCCCGACGAGCTGGTCATCGCGGCCATGCCGAAGCGGGAGGACCCGCGCGACGCCCTCGTGGCGCGTGACGGGCTGACCTTCGAGCAGCTCCCTGACGGGGCCCGGATCGGTACCGGGTCGCCGCGGCGGATGGCGCAGCTGTACGCGTACGCCAAGGGGCTGGGGAAGTCGATCGAGTGCGTCGCCATCCGCGGCAACGTCGACACCCGGATCGGGTTCGTGCGGGACGGGGAGCTCGACGCGGTCGTGCTCGCCGCCGCCGGGCTGAACCGGATCGGCCGGGGTGACGAGGCGACCGACCTGCTGTCGGTCGACAACGTGCTGCCCGCGCCCGGTCAGGGGGCCCTGGCCGTGGAGTGCCTGGCCTCCGACGAGGAGCTCGTCGCCGCGCTCGGCCGGCTCGACGACCCGCACACCCGCGCCGCCGTGACCGCGGAGCGCGCCCTGCTCGCCGCCCTGGAGGCCGGCTGCAGTGCGCCCGTGGGCGCGCTCGCCGATCTGCTGGCCGACGGTCAGATTGTCAATGAAATGCGCCTGCGTGGTGTCGTCGGAACCGTTGACGGTTCCACGCTGGTGCAGCTGTCCACCACCGGTCCCGTGCCCCAGTCGTACGACGAGGCCATGGCGCTCGGCCGTGAACTCGCGGACGAGATGCTGGCCAAGGGCGCGGCCGGTCTGATGGGGGAGCGATCCCTTTGAACCCCTCAAGCCCCACCACCTCCGCGTTCCCGGCCGTCGCGGTCCGAGGACTGGTCACCTTCCTGGGTGCCGGTCCCGGCGACCCGGGTCTGCTGACGCTGCGCGCCGTCGAGGCGCTCGCCGCCGCGGACGTACTGATCGCCGAGCCCGAGGTGCTCGACGTCGTACGGACCCACGCGCGCGCGGGTGTCGACGCGCCGCAGCTGACGGTCGCTGACGAGAAGTCAGCCGCCGCCGGGGTCCCGGTGATCCGCGACGCCGCCAATCTTGTCATGGAGGCCGCGCGCTCCGGCAGGCGGGTCGTCCGTGCCGTCACCGGCGACCCGGGGCTCGACGGGAACGCGGCCGCCGAGATGCTGGCCTGCGCGAACGAGGGGATCCCCTTCGAGGTCGTGCCCGGTGTCGCGACCGCCGTCGGCGTGCCCGCGTACGCGGGTGTGCCGCTGCGCGGTGACAAGGGCGCGGACGTGCGCTTCGTGGACGCCCGGCACGCCTCGGCGCGCTGCTGGAGCGAGGTGGGGGCGAGCGAGGGCAGCGTGGTGGTCGTCTCCGCCACGCTGGAGACGGTCGCCGCCGCGGCCGCCGAGCTGGTGTCGGCCGGCCGCAAGCCCGAGACCCCGCTGACGGTGACCGTCGGCGGTACGACGACCCGGCAGCGGACCTGGACCGCGACGCTGGGCACCATCGCGCAGGTGTTCAAGCAGGGCAAGGTGCTCCCCTCGCCCGAGGGCTCGCGGCCGGTCATAGCCGTGGTCGGTGAGCAGGGTGCGGCCGCGCGCCGCGAGGAGCTGGCCTGGTTCGAGTCGAAGCCGCTGTTCGGCTGGCGGGTCCTCGTACCACGCACCAAGGAGCAGGCCGCTTCGCTCTCCGACCAGCTGCGTTCGTACGGCGCGGTGCCGCACGAGGTGCCGACCATCGCCGTGGAGCCGCCGCGCACCCCGCAGCAGATGGAGCGGGCGGTCAAGGGCCTGGTGACGGGCCGCTACGAGTGGATCGCCTTCACCTCGGTGAACGCGGTCAAGGCGGTGCGGGAGAAGTTCGAGGAGTACGGGCTCGACGCGCGTGCCTTCGCGGGCATCAAGGTCGCCGCGGTCGGCGAGCAGACGGCGGCCGCGCTGGTCGAGTTCGGCGTGAAGCCGGACCTGGTGCCGAGCGGTGAGCAGTCGGCCGCCGGGCTGCTGGAGGACTGGCCGCCGTACGACCCGGTCTTCGACCCGATCGACCGCGTCTTCCTGCCGCGGGCCGACATCGCGACCGAGACGCTGGTGGCCGGGCTGATAGAGCTCGGCTGGGAGGTGGACGACGTCACGGCCTACCGGACCGTGCGCGCGTCGCCGCCGCCGGCGGACACGCGTGAGGCGATCAAGGGCGGCGGCTTCGACGCCGTTCTCTTCACGTCGTCGTCGACCGTGCGGAACCTGGTCGGTATCGCGGGCAAGCCGCACAACGTGACCGTCATCGCCTGTATCGGTCCGGCGACGGCCAAGACGGCGGAGGAGCACGGCCTGCGCGTGGACGTGCTGTCGCCGGAGCCGAGCGTGAGCAAGCTGGCGGAGGCGCTGGCCGCGTACGGGGAGGCCCGCCGGGAGGCGGCCAAGGAGGCCGGCGAGACCGTGTCCCGGCCGAGCGAGCGCCGTCCGGGCGCGCGGCGCCGTCGTACGACGTGAGCGGCTTAGCGGCGTCAGCCGGGTGGTTGGTGGCGGGAGGGGTCCGGGTGCGCAGAGCGCCCGGGCCCCTTCGGCGTGTGCGGGTACCCGGGCGGGGCCGAGCTGAGTAGCGGGTTGAGTAGCCGCGCGGATTCCGGTGGGGCGCGGGGCGCGGTTCAGTGGGGGCATGACCGAGAACCTCCTCGCCGGCGATGCCCCGGCCCGGCGGGCCTTCGTGGCGCCGCTGGTCTCCACGCTGCTGACGCTGCCGATGGCCCTGCTGTCGCTGTTCTACGCGGGGATGTCGCCGATGGCCTGCGACTCCTGCGACACGCAGGCCGCCCATGCCTTCGACGCCAGTTTCCAGACCGCGTGGCCGGTGTTCATGGCGGGGCTGGTGGGTGTGCTGGTGCTGCTGGTGTGGTGCTGGGCGCTGCCGTGGCGGGTGCGCAACGCGGCCCGGCGGGTGGGGCTGGCGTTCGCCGCGCCGGGGCTGGTGGTGCTGAACACGGCCGTCTTCTCGGTGCTGCTCGACTGGCCGTAGTGCTGGGCGCGGGGGCCGGGGAGGGACGGCCTAGTCTGGGGGGCGACTGCTGTCGATGCTCGAAGAGGCGACTAGAAGATGAGCGCGTACGGATCCTTCCCCGGCTCGCGGCCCCGTCGGCTGCGCACCACCCCGGCGATGCGGCGGATGGTCGCGGAGTACCGGCTGCACCCCTCGGACCTGATCCTGCCGGCGTTCGTCCGGGAGGGCATCAGCGAGCCGCTGCCGATCTCGGCGATGCCGGGCGTGGTCCAGCACACCCGGGACACGCTGCGGAAGGCCGCCGTCGAGGCGGTCGAGGCGGGCGTTTCGGGGATCATGCTCTTCGGGGTCCCGGCGGACGAGAACAAGGACGCGCTGGGCACGGCCGGCACCGAGCCGGACGGCATCCTGCAGGTGGCGATCCGCGATGTGAAGGCCGAGGTCGGCGACGACCTGGTGATCATGTCGGACCTGTGCCTGGACGAGTACACCGACCACGGCCACTGCGGGGTGCTGGACGCGGACGGCCGCGTGGACAACGACGCCACGCTGGAGCGGTACGCGGAGATGGCCCAGGTCCAGGCCGACGCGGGCGTCCACGTGGTGGGCCCGAGCGGCATGATGGACGGCCAGGTCGGGGTGATCCGCGACGCGCTGGACGAGACGGGCCACGAGGACGTGTCGATCCTCGCCTACACCGCCAAGTACTCCTCCGCCTTCTACGGCCCCTTCCGCGAGGCCGTCGCCTCCTCCCTCCAGGGCGACCGCAAGAGCTACCAGCAGGACCCGGCGAACGCCCGCGAGTCCCTGCGGGAGCTGGCGCTGGACCTGGAGGAGGGCGCCGACATGGTCATGGTCAAGCCGGCGGGCCCGTACCTGGACATCCTGTACCGGGTCGCCGAGGCGGTGGACGTGCCGGTGGCGGCGTACCAGATCAGCGGCGAGTACGCGATGATCGAGGCGGCCGCGGAGAAGGGCTGGGTCGAGCGCGACCGGGCCATCCTGGAGACCCTGCTCGGCATCAAGCGGGCGGGCGCGGACACGATCCTGACGTACTGGGCGACCGAGGTCGCGGGCTGGCTGCGCAACGAGCGCTGAGCCGGGCGCGTTTGTGGGGCGAGGGGGTGCGGGCCCGGTGCGCGGGCCGGCGCCCCCTCGCCCCGTTCCAGAAGAATGTTCCGGTTCTGGCGGGTGTCCTACGCTGGCCGCATGTCGAAGCAACAGCGTGGCGCGGCCACCGTCGACCAGCTCCTGACCGCCGCCCTGCGCGTGTACGCCGAGTCGGGCCAGCAGGGTTTCACCGTCCAGGCCGTGACGGCCGCCAGCGGGGTCAGCCTCGGCAGCCTCTACCACCACTTCGGCAGCTTCGACGGCCTCGCCGCCGCCCTGTACATCCGGTGCATGGGCGGGCTCTTCGACGCCATGACGGAGGCCGTGACGCGCTGCCGGACCGCGCGGACCGGGGTACGGGCCCTGGTGAAGGCGTACCTGGAGTTCACCCGGGACCACCGGGACGCCGCGCTCTTCCTGCACGCCTCCGCCTACTCCGGCTACCTCGCGGGGCACGCGACGGAGATCAGCACCGCCAAGGAGGCCCAACTCGGGCCGCTGATGGCCTGGATGGGGGCCCGGATGACGAAGGGCGAGATCCGGCCGATCCCCGCAGCGGTGGTCGAGGTGATGGTGATGGGCCCGACCGCCGAGACGGCCAAGCGGTGGCTGGCCAGTACCTACGAAATGGACCTCGACCAGGCGGTGAAGCACCTGCCGGAGGCCATCTGGCGGTCCCTCCAGCCCTGACGGGATATGGCCCCTGCCGCCTTCTTTCTAGAAGATCTTTCTAGAAAAAACTTCCACTAGTGCGGTCGGGAGGGCCACACTTGCCGTGCGCCCCTCCGGGTCCCGTGGGGGAGGACCCGGGGGGACGGTTTTCGCGTTCGCCTGAGGGGGGCCGGGGTCGGTGCCATCGTGGGGGGATGGGGTGGCAGTGGGCTCGGGCCGAGGGGAACAGCCGGATCACGCAGGTGGGCGGGGACCTGCACGTCCACCTGCCCGCGGGCGGCCTGGGGCCGCAGGCGCCACGGGGCCTGCCCGACGGGCCCGCGGAGCTGGTCGGGCGGCGGGAGCCGGCGGCCGGGCTGATGGAGGTGCTCGCGCCCGGCGGGCCGGCCGTCGCCGTGGTCCACGGGATGCCCGGCGTCGGGAAGAGCGCCCTGGCCGTCACCGTCGCCCAACGGGCGCTGGAGGCCGGGTGGTTCGAGGGCGGGGTGCTGTACGTGACCCTGCGCGGGTACGACCCCGCCGGACCGGTCGACGCGGGCGGGGCGGTGGCCGCGCTGCTGGTCCAGCTCGGGGTCCGGCAGGAGGACCTCCCGCCCACCCGGGAGGGGCGGCTGGCCCTGTACCGGTCGGAGTTGGCGGCGCGGGCCGGGGGCGGGCGGCGGGTGCTGGTCGTCGCCGATGACGCCGCCGAGGTGGGGCAGGTGCGCGACCTCGTCCCGGCCGGGGGCGGCCACCGGCTGCTGGTGACCTCCCGGCACCGGCTGGTCGCCCCCGGGTTCGAGGCGCGGCTGCTCCCGCTGGACGAGCTCGCGGTCGAGGCCGCCCGTGAACTCCTCGCGGGCGCGCTGCTGCGCGTACGGCCGGACGACCCCCGGCCCGGACGGGAGCCCGGGGCGCTGGCCGAGGTCGCCGAGCGGTGCGGCCGGCTGCCGCTGGCCCTGACCGTGGCGGGAGCCCTGCTCGCCGACGACCCGGGGACGGCCGTCGCGGAGCTGGCGCGGCGGCTCGCCGATGCCCGGACCCGTCTGGAGGCGCTGAGCTTCTCCGACGGGGCGGGCCTGTCGGTGGGCGTACGGGCCGCGCTGGACCTGTCGTACGCCCGGCTCCCGGCGGACCAGGCCCGGCTGCTGCGGCTGCTGACCGTGGACCCCGGGGTGGACTGGCCCCTGGTCAACGCGGCCGTGCTCGCGCATGCGGGGGGCCCGCCGGTGGTCGTGGACGAAGAACTGCTGGACACGGCGCGCGGGCTGCTGGCCGGGCTGGTCCGGGCGGGCCTGCTGGTGGAGGAACACCCGGGGGCCCTCCGCTGGCGGGTGCACGACCTGGTCCGGCTCCACGCCACGGAGCAGGGCGAGCGCCTCGCGGCCGAGGACGACCGGGAGGCGGCCACGGACAGGCTGCTGAACGCGCTGGTGACGCTGCTGTCCGACGCGGACGTGGTCCTGCGGGCCCGGTCGGAAGCCGACCGGTTCACGGTCTTCCCCGACGTCCCGACCGCCATGGCCTGGCTCGACGCGGAATGCGAGCACCTGATCGCCGCCGCCCGGCTGGCCGCCGCCACCGGCCGGGCGGGCGAGTCCATCGCCTTCGCCCGCGGGCTCACCGAGTACCTGGAACGCCGGCACCGCTTCGCGGACGCGCTGGAACTGCACCGGTCGGCGCTGGCCGAGGCCCGGCGGGTGGGGAACCCGGAGGCGGAGATGATGCTCACCTGCGGCATCGGGTCCGCCCTGATGGAGACCTGGCGCGTGGCGGAGGCGCTGGAGCTCCTGGAGCCGGCCGTCGCCGCCTACGCGGAGCGCGGCGAGGACCCCCGCCTGCTGGCGCTGGGCTGCGACCTGCTGGCCGCGGCCCTGCGCACCGCCGACCGTTTCGACGAGGCCCTGGAGCTCAACGAAAGGGCCCTTGAGATCGCCCGCGCGCTGGAGGACGGGCAGATGGAGGGCCAGGCCCTGAGCTCCGCCGCCAGGACCCTCTTCCGCGCGGGCCGCGCCGAGGAGGCCATCGGCGCGCTGCAACGGGCCGCCGTCCTGCTGGACGCGGCCGGGGACGCGCACGGGGTCGCCAGGGTGACGGACAACCTGGGCAACTACCTCTCCCAGCTCGGCCGCCACCAGGAGGCGATCGACGCCCACGACCGGGGCCTGAACCTGTACCTGCAGGCCCGTGACCCGGTCGGTGTGGCCGGCGCCCTCCACCTGCTGGGCAACGCCCTCATGGACGCCGGCAGCGTCCCGCAGTCGATCCTCGCCCAGCAGGACGCCGCCGCCCGCTACATCGAGCTCGGCGACACCTACGGCGAAGGCCTGGCCCTGCTGAACATGGGCGCCGCCCAAGGCGGCCTCGGCCGGTACCGGGAGGCGGTGGAGACACTGACGCGGGCGTCGGAGCTGCTGGCCCGGCACGACGACCCGGCCATGGCCACCCGGGCGGTGTTCCTCCTCGGCGTGACCCTGGCGATGTGGGGCCGTTTCGCGGACGCGGAGCCGCTGCTGGCCGACGCGGTGGCCCGGATGGCCGCGGAAGGCGACCCCGAGCGGCAGGCGGAGGTCGAGTACGTCCTCGCGCAGGTCCGCGCGAAGCTCGCCCGGCGCGGTCCGCTGGCGCGGCTGCGGGGCCGGTTCGGGAGGACCGGGGGCGGCCGCCCCTGATCCCGCCAAAGTTTTTCCCCGGGAGCTGTCACATTCGCCCCGCGAGATCGGTCAGTGCGGTGAGAGCAAGACGCCGACGCCGATGGAGAAGAGGCCGATCATGACCGAGACCCAGAACCCCGCCGCCCAGGAGCTGCGCTCGCGGATGTCCAACCCGATGCTGCTGCTGCCGGAGCTCGGTGCGGTGACGGGGGCCCTGTTCAAGGTGGTCGACAACGGCACGGTCCCGGCGTCGACCATGAGCCTGGTGCACCTGCGGGCCGGCCAGATCGTCGGCAACACGTACCTGACGATCATGCACACCGGGAACCTGCGCCGTGCGGGGGAGTCCGAGGAGCGCATCACCGCCGTCTCCTCGTGGCAGGACGCCCTCTGCTTCACGCCCGCCGAGCGGGCGGCGCTGGCGCTGGTCGAGGCCGTGCTGACCGCCCCGCCGGCGGGTGCGGAGCGGGTGTCGGACGAGCTCTTCGCGGAGGTGGCCGAGCACTTCGACGAGAAGGCCCTGGCCACGCTGGTCGTCGCCATCGGCCAGGTCAACTTCTTCATCCCGCTCGCCCTGGTCGGCAAGCCGCTGCCGGGCACGTCGGCGTCGAAGCAGTGGACCTGATCGCCTGACCCCCTGGCCCTCCGGGCCCCGGCCCGCCGTGCGGGGTCGCGGCCGCGGGTGCACGCTGGTATCAGCGGCCACGGAGGTGATCGCCATGAAGGATGCCGTCGGATGGCATGTCGACGTGGAGTTCCAGGAAGACCCGAAGCGTACGCGTGCGGCGGCCCTCGTCCGGCTACCGGACGGGAGCGAGATCCGCTCGCACGGCTACGCGAGCCGTCACCCCAGTGACGGTAATCAGCCCCGCGTGGGCGAGGAGATCGCGGCAGCCCGCGCACTCAACGATCTGAAGGAGCAGTTGCTCAGCAAGGCGCACAACGAGATCGACGACGCGTCGGGACGCACCTCGTACCCGATCACTCGCTGACCCGGGGCCCGGGCGGCGCTACCGGCTGACCCAGCCGGTCAGCGCCGCCCAGCTCGCGGGGGCGAGGCCGAGGGAGGGGCCGTCCGGGACCTTGGAGTCCCGGACGTGGATGGTGGCGGGGGTGGTGGCTACCTCGACGCACTGGCCGCCCTCGTCACCGCTGTAGCTGGACTTGAACCACTCCAATGTGGTGCTCATAGCTCTCCTAGCAAGCGGTCCAACAGGCCCTGTGTCTGCTCGGTGTTGAGGGCCTGAGTTCGCAGCATCGCATACTTCCGCGCAAGGATGCTGACCTCATCCAGGTCGGTGATGAGGTGACTGCCACGTTGGCTCTCCGTGTACCCGAAGTGCTGGTGATCCGGGGTTTCCAGGAGCGTGAACGGGCCGTTGAGGCCAGCGTGGACGGGTTGGTCAAGTGGCATCACCTGGATTGAAACATCCGGGAGTTCAGCGCACGCGAGCAGGTATCGCAGCAGCTCCTCGTGCACCTGGCGGCCGCCGATGTGGTGGCGGATGACGGGCTCCCAGATGACGAAGCTCAGGGTCGGGGCCGTCGCGCGGTGCAGTATTTTCTGGCGGTCCAACCGATCGGCCGTGAGTGCGTCGATCTTTTCCTGGTGGTAGGCCGGTACGCGGCAGGCGAAGACGGCCCGGGCGTAGCACTCGGGCTGGAGCAGACCAGGGATGACCTGGTTGTCGTACCAGGACAGCGCGATGGCCCGTTTCTCCAGCTCCATGTATTCCTCCGCCCAAGGCGGGATCCCATCCACGGCAGGCATCTCGTTGGCCGCGACGGTCAGCGTGCCTGGCAAGCCCAGATGGAGGTCCAGCAGTTCGGCGACGTGCGGCATGAGCGCTCGCCGTCCCTGCTCGATCGAACCGATGCTCTCCTCGTCGACCTTGATCAGGTCGGCGAGCTGCTTCTGGGTCAGGTTCTTGGCGACCCTCGCGGCGGCTACCTGCCTGCCGACCATCTTCATCGTCGTCGCATTGGGCCGCGGGCGCTTCTTAGGTGGCATGGCGATGAACTCCCCGCCTTCGGACGTGGAATATCCGCTGCCCGCCCGTACTCGTTGCAGAGTACGGGTGGGCTCACTGTCACAAGCTAGTCACTCCGCGCGACGCTCGTCCCGTGAACCTAAATACTCAACCTGGCCTGATGCGCGAGCGGTTGTTCCCCCGGGCCTTCCAAACCGTCTCCTCGGCGCGGGACTTCGCGCGGGAGACGCTCGCCGCATGGGACGTCCCCGACCGGCGGGACGACGTCGTGCTCTGCGTCAGCGAGCTCGCCACCAACGCCCTGCGGTACGGCGTGCCGCGCGGCCGCTCGTACCGGGTGCGGCTGCTCAACTTCGGGTGCTGCCTGCGCGTCGAGGTGCACGACAGCGGGCCCGGGCGGTCGCGGATCCTGGGGCGGCCGCCCGGGACCGGGCTGCGGATCGTGGAGGAGGTCTCCGATCTGTGGGGAGTGCTGCCCCGGTCGCCCGGGAAGGTCGTATGGGCCGAATTCCGCAGCCCCGACTGCTAGCTTCGGCCGGGAGCGGAGTTTCCGTCGAGGGGGGCCGATGTCGCGTCCGTTGCGGTGGGTTGTGGTCGTCGTGGGCACGGGGGTCGTGTTCCTCATCTGCTTCCGGCTCGGAACCTGGGACCCCCTTGGCTGGTTCCCCGACAAGGACTCCGACCGGGTGTCCGCCGCCGCGGGCTTCGGCGGGGCCATGGCGGCCGTGGCCGCGCTGGTCGGTGGCTGGTGGGCGGGTGGCGACGCGGGCGGTGGGAACTCCGTACGGCAGCGGGCCCGCGCGTCCGGGACCTCGCGGATCACCCAGGAAGGCGGGGCCGCCACGCCCGGGCGGGTGGCCCAGCAGGCCCGCGCCGACGGGGACTCCGAGGTCCGGCAGACCGGCGGCGGAGCCGCAGAGCCCGAGTGAGCGGCAAGCAGGGGGCCCGGGCCGAGGGGGCCGCGCGGATCACGCAGATCGGCGGTGACCACGTCACGTACGCCGCCGGGGCCGGCCCCGCACCCCGGGCCACGCTCGGGCTGCCCGACGCACCCGCCGTGCTGGTCGGGCGGGAGGGGCCGGCCGGGGAACTCGTGGCGCTGCTGGCCGAGGGCGGGCCGGCGGTGACGGTGGTGGCCGGGCTGGCCGGGGTCGGCAAGAGCGCGCTGGCCGTGGCGACGGCCCACCGGGCGGTGGAGCTGGGGTGGTTCGGGGACCGGGTGGTCTTCCTGCCCCTGCGCGGCTACGCCCCCGGTGGCGGGGTGGGCGGGCCGGACGCCGTCCAGGAGGTGCTGCGGCACCTGGGGATCCGGGACACCGACATGCCGGAGTCCCCGGAGGGGCGGGTGGCGCTGTACCGGGCGCGACTGGCGGCGTACGCCCGGGGCGGACAGCGAGTGCTGGTCGTCGCCGATGACGCGGGGTCGGTGGAGCAGGTCCGGGACCTGGTCCCGGCCCAGGGTGCGCACCGGCTGCTGGTGACCTCCCGGCACCGGCTGGTCGCCCCCGGGTTCGAGGCGCGGCTGCTGCCGCTGGACGAGCTGGGGGAGGAGGCGGCCGCCGAGCTGCTGGCCGGGGCGGTGCGCAGGGTGTGGCCCGACGACCCCCGGGCGGGCCGGGATCCGGAGGCGCTGGCGGAGGTGGCGCGGCGCTGCGGGCGGCTGCCGCTGGCGCTGACGGTGGCGGGGGCGCTGCTGGCGGGGGATCCGGGGCTGGCGGTTGGGGAGCTGGCGGAGCGGCTGGGGGACGCGCGGACGCGGCTGGCCCGGCTGGAGATGGACGCGGGGGTGCGGGCTGCGTTCGACCTCTCATACGCGCGGCTGCCGCAGGACCAGGCCCGGCTGTTCCGGCTGCTGACGGTGAACCCGGGGCCGGACTGCTCCACGGTGCAGGCCGGGCTGATCACGGCGGAGCCGCCCGAGTCCCTGAGGCCCGCGCTGGCGGCGCTCGTACGGGCCAGCCTGCTGGCGGAGGAGCCGGTCGGGTCGGGGCGCTGGCGGATGCACGACCTGGTCCGGCTGTACGCGCGGGAGCGGGGGGAGGAACGGGCGGAGGAGGACGGGCGGGAGGGGGCCGTCGAGGCGTTCCTGGAGGGGCTGGCGGGGCTCGCGAAGGCGGCCGAGGAGGCCTTGGGGGAGAACCTGCCGGTGGAAACGGGGATTGATCTTCCGGCCTTGGCGCGGGCGTGTGAGTGGTTTGTGGCGGAGCGGGCCGTACTGCTTGCCGCCGCCAATCTGGCGATCAAGGTCGACAGGTTGGATACGGCACTGGCACTGACCACCCGTCCGCAGTCCTACCTGTTTCTGTACGAGTACCAGCCGGACGCGATCGCCATCGCTCTCCGAAAGTTCTCCGTGGATCAACAGGGCGCTTGGAGCCGCGTGTTCGCGGACCTGCGGCTCATGCTGGCCGGCCCGCTCGCTTCGCTGGAGGAGCCGGCCGAAGCGGCCAGCCATTTGGCAGCCTGTCTTGCCGTGTACCGGGAGGGCGGCGATCGGGAGGGAGAGGGCATGGTGCTGAACCTCCTGGGGAGGCAGCACCTGCACGCGAAACGCTTCGAGGAGGCGAGACGGGCACACGAGGCGGCACTGGAGATCTTCCGCGAGCTGGGCTTGCGGGCCAGGGAAGCCCACGTCCTGGTGGATCTGGCCGGTGACCTGGAGGGTCTGGGGCTCCAGTGTGAGGCCCTCGTCGCGTGCCGGCGCGCCTTCGCACTCCTGGAGGAGGCTGGTGACCGCCACCGGTCGGCCATGGCGCTGGCCGTGCTCGGGCGCGCCCTGTGGCGTGTCGGCCTCCAGGAGGAGTCCCTGGAAGTGCAGACGCGCGCCGTTGACAGCCTGATGGCTCTGGGTCATCAGGTGAGGGCGGCCAGAGCGCTCAGCACGCTGGCGAAGTCGCTGGTTGAGGTCGGGAGGCTGGAGGAGGCGCACGCCCGTCTGACCGTGGCCGTGAACTACATGGCGGAGGTCGGTTATTCGGCGAGGGAGGGCGTGTTCCTGCTGGATTTGGCTACCGTCTGCCTGTCTCTCGGACGGCTGGTGGAGGCGAAGACGGCGTGGGAACGGGGCTGCGCGATCTTCGCCGGTACGGGCGAGCGGGCGGCCGAGGCCGTGGCGTGGGACGGACTGTGCACGACTCTCCACTGGATGGGGGATCCCGCAGGGGCCGTCAAGGCGCTCGAACGGACGATCGGGCTCTACGTCGAAGCCGGCGATGCCAAGCGGGAGGCGGAGTGCCGGGTGCGCATCGCCGGGCTACAGGTCGAGGCGGCCCGCGCGAGCGCCTGGTGGCGGCGCCTCGCCGGCCGCCTCCGCGCTACCCGCCGGGAGCCGGCCTAGCGCCGCCGCCCCCGCCTCGGCGGGTCAGCGCCGAGGCGCGGGGCGTCGTACGCGCCGCCGCCCGCCGGGAGGCCGGGGCGCGCGCCGTTGCCCACAGGCTGGGGATTACGGAGTCACCGCCGCCTTCTCCTTGATGACGGAGAACCCGCCGCCCTGCGGGTCGGCGAGGACGGCCATGCGGCCGGCCGGCATGTCGAAGGCGGGGGCGAGGACGGTGGCGCCCCCGCGGACGGCGGCGGCCTGGATCTCGTCCACGTCGTCGACCTTGAAGTACGGCATCCAGTGCGGGGGCACGCCGGGCGGCAGGTTGGACATGTCCATCATCCCGGCGACGCCGCGCCCGCCGACCTTGAACTCCGTGTAGCCCTCGGCGCCTTCGAGGGTGGTGGCCTCGGGGCTGATGGGGAGGATGGCCGAGTAGAAGGCGGCGGCCCGGTCGGTGTCGGGGGTGGTCAGCTCGTTCCAGATGAGCGCGCCGTGCTCGTTGACGATGCCGGCGCCGTAGAAGGTGCCGGGCTCCCAGAGGCCGAAGACGGCGCCGGTGGGGTCCTTGACGACGGCCATGCGGCCGATGTCGGTGATGTCGGTGGCGTCCATCATGACGGAGGCGCCGGCGTCGGTGGCGGCCTTGAGGGTGGAGTCGACGCTGTCCGTGGCGAGGTACGTGGTCCACACGGTGGGCGGCATCGGGTCGGGGGTCGAGCCGTCCGGGTTCATCGCCTTCATGATGCCGGCGACGGGCTTGCCCTTGAGGTGGCAGACGGAGTAGCCGCCGGTTTCGGCGGGGCCGATTTCGCCCTGCCAGCCGAAGAGGTCGCAGTAGAAGTCGAGGGCGGCCTGCTGGTCGGGGACCATGAGGTCGATCCAGCAGGGGGTGCCGGGCTTGTAGGGGCCGTTCATGTCGGGCACGGAGGCCTCCGGGGTGGGGCGGGGGTGGACGGGCCGTCCCCTACCCGGCCCTGCGGGGCGGAACCGGGCCGTACGGGTGAAGCGGGTGCCGCTGCGCGGAGCCGTGTCCCCGCCCCGCCCTTCACCCGTTCTCTGGGGCTCCGCCCCAGACCCCGCGCCTCAAACGCCGGCGGGGCTGGATTTTGCCGCTGCGCGCGAGGCCAGGCGGTGGGCGGCCTCCGTGAGTTCTGGTTCGGTGCCGAAAGGGAGGACCGCCGCGCGGGTGGGGATGCGGACTCCGCCCGTCAGGGCGATGTGGGTGCCCGTCGGGGTGGGGGTGGCGGCCAGGCCGATCAGGAGGAAGCGGCTCTGGAGCCAGCACCAGCCCGGCCGCCGGAAGCCCCGCAGGTGGGCGCGGAAGCCGTACTTGCTGCGGGCCAGGAGTTCGACCCGGTCGCCGTCGGTGAGGAGGAGGCGGGTGTGCTGGAGGTCGGGGAGGAAGTCCAGGGAGGACATGACCGGCCAGACCTCCTCGAAGGGGGCCGGGAGCGTCCGTTCCACGACCTTCGCCCCGCGCACCCCGGCCGCCATGATCCGCAGGCGGCGGACGTCGTCGATCTCGTGCGTCATGCGGACCACGCCTTTCGAAAGCTGGAACGGGCCCGGTGCAGCCGGGACTTGGCGGTGCCGGGCGGGACGCCGAGGACGGCCGCGGCGGCCTCCTCGTCCAGACCCTCCACGTCCCGCAGGACGAGCACCGCCCGGTGGGCGGGGGAGAGGCGGGCCAGGACGTCGTCGATGTCGGAGGCCAGGTGGGGATCGCCCTTGGCCGGGACGTCGGTGAGATCGGGCGTGGGGCGGACGCGGGCGGCCCGCTGGGCCGTGCGGACGGCCTCGCGGACCGCGATGGCCCGCACCCACCCGTACAGCGCCTCGGGGTCGCGCAGCGAGCGCAGGGCGGTGAAGACGGCCAGCAGCGCCTCCTGGGCGGCGTCCGGGCCGTCCGCGAGGGCGATGGGCGTGCAGATCCGGGTGACGTACGGGGTGAGGTGGTCGAGGAGCTCGTGCAGCGCGAGGGTGTTCCCGGCGCGGGCCGCACGGGCGAGGGCGATGCCGCGTTCGCGGTCGGCCGGGGTCATCTGGCGCGCGCCAGCCGCGCGGCCGCCCAGCCGAAGCCGAGGCAGGCGGGCGTGTACACGGCGAGGTTGAGGGTGTGGAAGGGGCTGCCGGCCGGGCTGTCGAGGAGCCCGGCGGCCCAGCCCAGGCCCGCGAGGCCCCGTACGGCCAGGCCCGCGGCCACCGCGGCGGTGACGGCCCGGGTGGCCCGGCCGCCGCGGCCGCGGGAGTGCGCGAGGACGGCGGCGCCGGCGCTCAGCGTGAGCGCGGCCAGTGGCAGCACCACGGGTGGGCCGAAGGACACCTCCGTGCCGAGCACGGCCAGGGACAGGGCCCGTTCGTCGGCGGCGGGCCAGGTGGCGCCGGTGGCCCAGTACAGGTGCGCCAGCCCGTCGGCGGCGAGCAGCGCCGCCAGCGCGGTTCCGGTCCTGCGTCGTGTGGTGTCGTCCGTGCGCATGTGTGGTCCCCCTTGGTGTGTGCGTTGCCGACACACCGAGGAGGCGGCGGCCCGGGGGAACGTTCCCTGTGACTCACGTCACGGACGGGCGGGGCTCAGTGCAGGACGCGCTTGCCCGCCAGGAAGGCGGCGAGGTCGCCGACGGCGAGTACGCGGATCGACTCGGCCGCGCCGGGGAGGGCGTCCCGGTAGGCGGTGATGTCGCGCGGGTCGGAGGTGACGAGGACGGCCTCCGGGTGGCGGGCGGCGATGACCACGGCCAGCGCGCCGACCGCGTCCGGGCGCTTCTCGGGAGGGATCGCGGCGTCGGCCAGGAGGCGGCCCGCGCGCTTGGCGTCGTCCTCGGCGTGACCCGCCTGGCACACGCCGCACGACGGCGGGGCCGAGGCGTGCACCCCGAAGACCACGCACTGCGGCACCGCACGGGTCAGTGGCGTCCACCGGCCGGGGCGCCATGCCTGTGCCAGCACGGGCAGCGGAACGACCGGGGGATGGCCCCGCTCGGTGAGGACACGGTGCAGGAGTCCCGCCGACCGGTCACCGCGCTCCAGCGCGATCAGCATCCCGGTGTCGTACACGAAGACGGGATTGCTCACGCGGCGGAGTCCCGGGTGTCGGGGGCGAGCGCCTGTGCGATGCCCGTCCGTGCGGCCGCGAGTTCCGCGTCGTCGAAGCCGTCGTCCCGGCCCGCCGGTGCGGCCATGGCCTCGGTGGCCGCGATGTCGGCGTCGATCTCCGCGAAGCGCCGGGCGACGATGAGGTCCTCGTCGATCTGGCGGAGCACGGCCGCCGTGACGTAGGCGGAGACGTCGAGGCCCATGGCATCGGCGTGCTCCTTGACTCTCGCGCGCAGCGCGGCGTCCATGCTGATGCTGAACCGCTCCCTGGGGGCCATGGAATGAACGTAGCACGGCGTGTTACGCCGCAGTGGGGTTCTGTGGCGGCTACTCGTTCACCAGGACCGGGATCGTCAGGACCGCGCTCGCCGGGGTGCCGGTGAGGTGGTCGGCGGGGACGGTGAAGTCGATGCCGTCGCCGGCCGCGCGGGGGCCGTCGTGGTGTTCCTGGGCGTGCGCGTCCTCGCCCTCCTCCTGGTAGCGGAAGGTGCCGGTGCCCAGGAGGCGGCCCTGTGCGTCGTAGTAGGCGGCGGTGATCTCCAGGGCCAGGGTGTCGCTGACGTCCGAGCCGATGGCGATGTGCCCGGTGACGGACGGGGTCCCGGTCAGGCGCAGGTCCGTCAGCTTCACACGGTCCGTGAACGGGCCCTGCTCGGTGCGGACTTCGCCCGCCGCCGGGGCCGGGGTCAGGACGGCCGCCGGGGAGGGCGCGCTGCGCGGGGCGGGCAGGGCCACCGGGGCGGCGGCCGGGACCGGGTCCTGGGCCGCCGGCTGGTCGCCGGCGCCCGAGCAGCCCGTGGCGAGCGCGAACAGGGCGGCGACGGCCGTGGCGGCGGCAGCGGCGCGGGGGAGGTACGTCAGCGACATCGGGAGTGCTCCTGGGGGAAAGACGGCGGCCGGGGCCGGGGGAGTGCGCCCCCGGCCCCGGCCGACCGGGGATCAGTGCTGCTGCGGAGAGCGGCCGAACAGCGAGCGGTACATCTTGCCGTACAGCTCGGTGTTGATCTGGCTGGCGGCGAAGGCGCTGCCGCCCGGGCCGTAGGCGTAGATCGGCACGTCGGCGCCGGTGTGGTTGCCGGACAGGTAGGTCAGCCACAGGCTGGCCTCGGGGCTGCCGTCCTTGACGCCCGCCGGGTCGTCGGGGGTGCGGAAGGTGGCCGGGGCGAAGTTCTTCGTGTCACCGGAGCCCGCGCCGTTCACGATGCCGCTGGAGCGGACCGGGTCCTTGGCGCCCGACGAGAAACGCGAAGGGGCGCCGTTGTTCGCCGGGTTGCCGGCGTCCACGTTGGCCGGGGGCGCGACGGCCTCGGCGTTGGTGTAGGTGCCCTTCTCGATGATGTTGAAGCCGGCGCACTCGTGGTCCGCCGTGACGATCACGAGGGTGTGGCCGTCCTTCTTCGCGAACTCGTACGCGGCCTTGACCGCGTCGTCGAACGCCTTGATCTCGTCGAGGGTCTGCGCGGCGTCGTTCGCGTGCGAACGCTTGTCGATCTGGGCGCCCTCGACCTGGAGGAAGAAGCCCTTCTTCGGCTTGCCCCGGTCGTACGAGCCGCCCTTGCGGTCGGTCAGCAGCTGGATCGACTTGCGGGTCATGTCCGCGAGCGTCGGCTCCTGCTTCTGCGGGGCGTCCGCCGGCAGGGCCGCCTTGCTGTGCTCCACGGTCAGGTTGCCGCGGTTGAACAGGCCGATGACCTTCTTGCCGTTGGCCTTGTCCAGGTCGGACTTGGTGGCGACCTGCTGGCTGGCGGCCGTCTGCGCGGGCAGCTTCGGGTCGCCGAAGCTGCCGAGGACCTGGTAGCCCTGGGCCTGGAGGGCCTTCTGGTCGTCCGGCTCGAAGCGGGCCAGGCCGCCGCCGAGGATGACGTCGGCGGTGCCGTTGCGGGCGATCTGCTCGGCGATCGGCGTGATCAGCGTCTTGTCGGCCGGGGCCGCCTCGTAGCTGCCGTCGTCCTTCTTCGGCAGGCACGCGGCGTCGGAGTAGACCGGGCCCTGGCAGCCGCGCAGCAGCGCGTGGCTGAACTGGGCGGCCGGGGTGGCGTCGGTGACCTCGGCGGTGGAGACGTTGCCCGTGGCGAAGCCGGCCGCGTGGGCCTGCTCCATCAGCGTGCCGGTCTTCTTCTCGTACGCGTCCACGCCGATGGCCGCGTTGTACGTCTTCACACCCGAGGCCCAGGCGGTCGCGGAGCTGGCCGAGTCGGTGACCAGGGCCGGCTTCGCGCTGTTCTTCTCCACGGCGTAGGTGGCGACCGCGCCCGTGTGGGGGAGGGTCTCCATGGTGAGCTTGCCGCCGGCGCCCATGAACCGGTCGCGCGCGGCCGTCACGTGGGTGCGGCCCATTCCGTCACCGAGCAGGTAGATGACGTTCCGGATGTCCTGGCGCGAGTCGCTCTGCTGGGGCGCGGAGTTCGCGGTGACGGCGGAGCCGGCGGCCACGGCGCTGGCGATGGCCAGGACGGTGAGCGTCTTCAGCGGTCTGCGGCGCATGTGCGGGAGATCCCCCTCGGGTGTTCGGCACGATCGGGCCGACCGTATGAGGGCTGTGTGAACGGGTGGCTACCGCCGGGTAGTCCCCGGCCGAACAGGGAGGGCATGACGGGACACCGTCATGCGGGGCGGGGGCAGGCCGGGGGCGCCGTCGTGCCGGAGACGCCGGCCGCGCCGAGCCCTGTTCCGCTCAGGACACTCGCCGGCTCCAGGGCACGCAGCCGGTGGCGGATGCGGGCAGCCGCGTCCAGGAGGCCACGGGCCGCCTCGGCTTCCGTGGCTTCGGCGGCACGGGCTCGGGCATCGGCGGTACGGATCCACCCGGCGCAGGCGTCGCGGTCGTCATGCCCGGCGCCTCCTCGGATCGGACGCCTCACACGATAGAACGCGGCGACCCCCGGCGCGGGGTGGTTGCGCCGGGGGTCGCCGTCGGGCGGTGCGTCAGAGCTTCTCGGGGGTCCGGATGCCCAGGAGGGACATGCCCTTGTTCAGGGTGCGGGCGGTCAGCTCGCACAGGAACAGGCGGTTCTCGGCGACGACGAGCTCCGGCTCCGGCTTGATCACCGGGCACTGGTCGTAGAACGTCGTGAACAGCGAGGACAGCTGGTACAGGTACGCCGCCACCTTGTGCGGCGCGTACTCCTCGGCCGCCTCCGCGATCAGCGCGCCGAACCCGTCCAGGTGCAGGCCCAGCGCCCGCTCGGCCGGGGCCAGCTCCAGCTCCGGGTGCGCGGCCGGCTGACGCTCGCCCGCCTTGCGCAGGATCGAGCGGATACGGGCGTACGCGTACTGGAGGTAGACGGAGGTGTCGCCGTTCAGCGAGACCATCTGGTCCAGGTCGAACTTGTAGTCGCGGGACGCGGACGTCGACAGGTCGGCGTACTTCACCGCGCCGATGCCCACGTACTGGCCGTTCTCGACGATCTCCGCCTCGGTCAGGCCCACCTTCTCGGCCTTCTCCCGCACGACGGCCGTCGCCCGCTCCACCGCCTCGTCGAGCAGGTCCACCAGCCGGACCGTCTCGCCCTCACGGGTCTTGAACGGCTTGCCGTCCTTGCCGAGGACCGTACCGAACGCCAGCTGCACGGCCTTGACCTCGTCGTTCAGCCAGCCGGCGCGGCGGGCCGTCTCGAAGACCATCTTGAAGTGCAGCCCCTGACGGGCGTCCACCACGTAGATCAGCGTGTCGGCCTTCAGGTTGCCCACGCGGTCGCGGATCGCCGACAGGTCGGTCGCGGCGTAGCCGAAGCCGCCGTCCGACTTCTGCACGATCAGCGGGGTCGGGTTGCCGTCCGGGCCCTTGTACTCGTCGAAGAACACGCACAGCGCGCCGTTGGAACGGACGGCCACGCCCGAGTCCTCCAGCAGCTCGCAGGTCTCCGCCAGCATGTCGTTGTAGCCGGACTCGCCGACCACGTCCGGGTCCTGGATGTCCATGTCCAGCTTGTTGAAGACCGAGTAGAAGTAGATCTTCGACTCGTCCACGAACCGCTGCCAGAGGGCGAGGGTCTCCTCGTCGCCCGCCTGGAGGTCCACCACCCGCGCCCGGGCCCGCGTCTTGAACTCCTCGTCGGAGTCGAACAGCGCGCGCGAGGCCTTGTACAGGCGGTTGAGGTTCGACATGGCCTCCTCGCCGGAGGCCTCGCCCTCGCCGCCCTTGTGGTCCAGCTCGTGCGGGTGCTCCAGCAGGTACTGGATCAGCATGCCGAACTGGGTGCCCCAGTCGCCGATGTGGTGGCGGCGCACGACCTTCTCGCCCGTGAACTCCAGGATCTCCACCATCGCCGCGCCGATCACGGCCGAACGCAGGTGGCCGACGTGCATCTCCTTGGCCACGTTCGGCTGCGCGTAGTCGATCACCGTGGTGCCGGCGGACGGGGACACCGGCACGCCGAGGCGGTCGTCGGCGGCGCGCGCCGCGAGGGTCTTGATGATCGCCTCGTCCGAGACGGTGATGTTGAGGAAGCCGGGGCCCGAGACCTCGATCTCCTTGATCAGGTCACCCGTCGGGATGCCCTCGACCACGGTCGTCGCCAGCTCGCGCGGGTTGGCCTTGGCCTTCTTCGCGAGCGCCAGGATGCCGTTGGCCTGGAAGTCGGCCCGGTCGCTTCGTCGCAGCAGCGGGTCGGCCGCACCGGCCTCCGGCAGGGCGGAGACGAGGGCGTCCGAGAGGCGCTGTTCGACGGAGGAAGCGAGGGAAGGGACCGAGGCCATGAGCTGCCATTCCTGTGAGGTTGTGCCCGAGCGTGTACTTGGGTGTTCCGACAAGTGCCGAGTATCCCACGCGGAGCCCGCCCGCTTCTCGGCATATCGGCGGCGTATCACCAGACGGAAGCAACCCCGGAGCGCCCCCTTCCGTCTGGGAGAATGGCCGAAGCCAGCATTCGAGATAGAAGGACGTGTCGTGGCTCAGAGCGCGCAGAGCAGCACAGAGACCGACTGGGTCTCCCGTTTCGCGGACGAGGTCATCGCCGAGGCGGAGCGCCGAGCCCCCGGCGCGAAAACATCAGTCGCTACCGCTCCGGTCATCGTCGTCGCGTCCGGCCTCTCCCCGTCGGGCCCGATCCACCTGGGCAACCTCCGCGAGGTCATGACCCCGCACCTGGTCGCGGACGAGATCCGCCGCCGGGGTTATGAGGTCCGCCACCTCATCTCCTGGGACGACTACGACCGCTACCGCAAGGTCCCCAAGGGCATCCCCGGCGTCACCGAGGAGTCCCACGCCCAGCACATCGGCCGCCCGCTGACCTCCGTGCCCGCCCCCGAGGGCTCCTCGTACCCGAACTGGGCCGAACACTTCAAGGCCGCCATGGTCGCCTCCCTGGCCGAGCTGGGCGTCGAGTACGACCCCATCAGCCAGACCGAGCAGTACACCTCCGGCGCCTACCGCGACCAGGTCCTGTTCGCGATGAAGCACCGCGCCGACATCGACGCCGTCCTCGACCAGTACCGCACCAAGCAGAAGCCGGGCGGCAAGAAGCCCCAGCAGAAGCAGGTCGACGAGGCCGAGCTGGAGGCCGCCGAGGGCTCCGGCGCGGCCGCCGAGGACGACGGCAGCACCGCCGGCGCCGAGTACTTCCCGTACAAGCCCTACTGCGGCGCGTGCGACAAGGACTTCACCCAGGTCACCGCGTACGACGACGAGACCACCGAACTGACCTACGTCTGCACCGAGGACCAGTTCACCGAGACCGTCAAGCTGTCCGAGTTCAACCGCGGCAAGCTGGTCTGGAAGGTCGACTGGCCCATGCGCTGGGCCTACGAGGGCGTCGTCTTCGAGCCCTCCGGCGTCGACCACTCCTCCCCGGGCTCCTCCTTCCAGGTCGGCGGCCAGATCGTCGGCCTCTTCGGCGGCGAG
Source organism: Streptomyces sp. NPDC029216 (assembly GCF_040648015.1). Classification (NCBI taxonomy): domain Bacteria; kingdom Bacillati; phylum Actinomycetota; class Actinomycetes; order Kitasatosporales; family Streptomycetaceae; genus Streptomyces; species Streptomyces sp. NPDC029216. The sequence goes on from NZ_JBEZWL010000089.1 coordinate 28,730, forward strand.
CAGCCCATCGGCCCGATGTACGCCTTCGTCGGCATCAGCGGCATGGCCAAGATGTCCTCCAGCAAGGGCGGCGTCCCCACCCCGGCCGACGCGCTGAAGATCATGGAGCCGCAGCTGCTGCGCTGGCTGTACGCGCGCCGCCGCCCCAACCAGTCCTTCAAGATCGCCTTCGACCAGGAGATCCAGCGCCTCTACGACGAGTGGGACAAGCTGGAGGGCAAGGTCGCCGACGGCTCCGTGCTGCCGGCCGACGCCGCCGCGTACGCGCGCGCGGTCCGCGTGGCCTCGCACGAGCTGCCCCGCACCCCCCGCCCGATGCCGTACCGCACCCTCGCGTCGGTCGTCGACATCACCGCCGGGCACGACGAGCAGACCCTGCGCATCCTCTCCGACCTGGACCCGTCGCAGCCGCTGACCTCCCTCGACGAGGTCCGCCCGCGCCTGGACCGCGCCGAGAACTGGATCACCACCCAGGTCCCGGCCGACCAGCGCACCCTCGTCCGCGAGGAGCCCGACACCGAGCTGCTGTCCTCCCTCGACGAGGAGGGCCGCCGCTCCCTGGCCATGCTGCTGGAGGGCCTCGACACCCACTGGTCGCTGGACGGGCTCACCACCCTCGTCTACGGCGTGCCCAAGGTCATGGCCGGGCTGGAGCCCGACGCCAAGCCCACGCCCGAGCTCAAGGTCGCCCAGCGCGAGTTCTTCGCCCTGCTCTACCGCCTCCTCGTGACCCGCGAGACCGGCCCGCGCCTGCCCACCCTGCTCCTCGCCGTCGGGGCGGACCGGGTGCGCAAGCTGCTCGCCGTCTGACCCGAGGGGTAAACGGAAGGGCCCGCCTCCCCGGATCACCGGGGGTGCGGGCCCTTCCGCGTACGCGGCACCGGCTACGCGATGTGCTCGTTCTCCAGGTCGCGCTGGTAGCGCTGCTTGAGCTCGGGCATCAGCCGCTTGAGGGTGGACGCGCTGCGCGGGTGGGTGATCCCGAGACGGTCCGAGAGGTGTATGTCCAGCTGCTCCGGGTTCGGGAACTGGGAGAACTCGTCGATGTACGCCCGGAACACCTCGTAGGCGGCCTCGGCGAACTTCTCCTCGTCGACGGAACCGGCTTCGTCCGCCGGCGCCTGCGCGTCCCGTTCCGCCTCCGGCAGCCGGTCCTGCTCCGGGCCGGCCGGGGGCATCACCGGAGTCGGCTCCAGACCCTCGACGTACTGCGGGTTGTAGCCGCCCTCGTACATCGCCTGGGGAGCCCTCGGCCCGGCGAACCAGGCGCTGTCGTGGGCGGCCGGCATGGCCTCCGGGGCCACCGCGAACGGGAGCGGCGCCTGGGCCAGCTTCGCCTGCCCCAGCCGGGCCGCCGCCCGGTCCAGCCCCTCCCACTGCTCCGGAACCTCAGGCCCCTCCGGAACCTCAGGCACCGAGCTCGCCGCCCTGATCCACCCCGACGACCTCGGCCGCGTGGTCCACGAGGTCCGCCGCTTCCTGGCCGCCCCGCCCGCCGAGGAGCC
>NZ_JBEZWL010000090.1:0-29896 GCF_040648015.1 Streptomyces sp. NPDC029216
CCGCATGGACCGCATGGACCGCATGGACCGCATGGACCGCATGGACCGCATGGACCGCATGGACCGCATGGACCGCATGGACCGCATGGACCGCATGGACCGCACGGACCGCACGGACCGCATGGACCACCCCACCAGGCTCGGCGTCTTCCGGAGCGAGGCGGAGGCCTTCGACCGGGCCCTGCGGCGGGCGGCCGACGGCGGCCGGGAAGGCCCCCCGGTGCCCTCCTGCCCCGGCTGGTCCGTCGCCGACCTCGCCGGCCACCTCGGCAGCGTCCAGCGCTACCTCACCCACGTCCTGCGGCAACGCCACACCGAGCCCCCCGACCCCACGGACCCCGCGCTCTACGCCCTCCCCGAGGACCCGGCCGTACGGGCCGCCTGGCCGCGGCACGACGCCACCCCGCACCGCGGACCCGTCCCCGAGGAGCTCCTCGACTGGTCGGCCGAGGCCGCCCGGGAACTGGCGCGGGCGCTCGCCGACCTCGGACCGGACGTACCGGTGTGGAGCTGGTCGGCGGAGCACACCAGCGGCTTCTGGACCCGGGTCCAGACCATCGAACAGGCCGTCCACCGCTGGGACGCGGAGTCCGTCACCGGCGACCCGGCCCCCTTCGACCCGGCCTTCGCCACCGACGCGGTCGCCCAGACCTTCGAGGTCATGGTCCCCGCCCGGCGAGGATGGAACCCCGCCCCGCCCGGCACGGGGGAGCGCTACCGCTTCCACCGCACCGACGGCCCCGAGACCTGGACGGTGGGCTTCACCGGCGACGAGGTCCGGCTGGAACCGGACGGCACCGGCCCGGTGGGCGTCGAGGCCGCGGGCACCGCCTCCGACCTCACCCTCTTCCTCTGGGGACGCCTCCCCGCCACTGCCCTGGAGACCACCGGCGACACCGCCCTCCTCGGCCACTGGTTCACCCTCGTCCCCCCGGCCTGAGCCGAGGACACGGCCTACGCCCGCAGCGCCGCGCTACGCCCGCAGCGCCGCGACGGCCGCCAGCTCCGTCGCGGCGAGCGGCGGCCCGGTCAGCTGGGCCCGGCGCGGGCCCAGTACCGCCGCGAGCAGCACCGGCGGCGTGAACAGCCGTGCGGCGGGCCGCTCCAGGGTCATCACGTCCGTCACGGCGCGGGCCACCCGCCCGTTGCCGGTGCTCGTGCGCAGCAGCCGCCGTATGTACGCCGCGCCGATCCGCTCGGCCAGCGTCGGGCCGCCGTCCGTGGCGCCCGGGTAGAAGACGTCGTTCCCCGTGGACAGCGCCCACGCCGCCCCCACCGGGTCGGCGACGGCCTTCTGGGCGCGGGCGGCGAGCCGGCCGTCGGACCAGCCGTACCGGGCGACCGTCGCCCGCAGCGCGAGGGCGCTCTGCGCCGCCACCGACATCCCGTGCCCGTACACCGGGTTGTAGGCGGCCACGGCGTCCCCGAGGACGAGGAACCGTTCCGGCATCGCCGCCTTCTCGTAGTGGTGCCTGCGGTTGACGGTCGTCCGCGTGAGGGCGACGTCGGTCAGCGGCTCCGTCTGGGCGATCAGCTCGCTCACCACCGGGTGCCGCAGCGCGCGGGCGAAGCCCTCGAAGCCCCCCGGGTCCCGGCTGGGCTCACCGCCCCGGGTCCCGGACAGGGTCACGAGCCAGCGGTCGCCCTCGATCGGCACCAGCGTCGCCGAACGGCCCGGGCCGGGCTCGCGGGGGTCGCCGGCCTGGACGTTGACGATGACGGGGAAGGCGGACCCGAGGTCCTTCGGCGCCCGGAAGATCCGGCTGGCGTAGACCAGCCCGGGGTCGACCGTCCGCACGGCCGTCTCCGGCAGCCCGAACTCGCGCAGCCACACCGGCGTACGGGAGGAGCGGCCGGAGGCGTCGACGACGAGCCCGGCCCCGAGGACGCGCTCACCGCCGTCCTCCCCGCGCACCCGGACCCCGGTGACCCGGCGGGCGTCACCCTCCAGGCCCAGCACCTCCGTACGGTCGAGGAAGGTCACCCGCTCCAGTGCCCCGACGGCCCGCCGGACGTGCCAGTCGAGGAGGTCGCGGCTGGCCAGCACCACGTAGTGCGAGGCCTGCGCCCAGCGGCGGAACCAGCCCTCGGGGGAGAGGCCGACCATGTTCGTCGGCAGCGCCACCCGGTGCGCCCCGTCGGCCATGAGCCGTCCGATCGTGCCGGGGAGCAGGGCGTCGATCGCCGCCGCCCCGCCCGACCACAGCAGATGGGCGTGGTGGGCCTGCGGGAGGCCCTTGCGCGGCCGCGGCCCGTCGGGCAGCGCGTCGCGTTCGACGACCAGGACCTCGCCGGACTCGGCGAGCGCGGCGGCCGCGAGCATGCCCGCCAGGCTGCCCCCGATGACGACCGAGGTCCGGGGGCCGGAGGAAGACGGTGAACTGCTCATGGACTCACGCTCTCTGCAGGGTCCGGCGGGCCCGACCGGGCGCGGAAGGAGGTGACGACGGGGGACCGGCGCAGGGCCCGGGACACGGCGACGAGGTCCGGGGCCCGGTCCGAGCCCGGGGCGGGCCCGCGGTCCGCCGCGGCGTCCGGGCCCGCGTCCGTCCCGGGGTCCGGCTCGACGCCCAGGCGCAGGCTGCGCACGGCGGCGACCACGGCCACCGCGTCGGCGGTCGCCGCGGCCTGGGCCGGAGCCTCGTCGCGGGCCAGGGCCTGCGCCAGCGCCCGGCTGCGGACCTCGGGGTCCATGTACGGCTGGAGCCGCAGCAGGCCGTCGCTGATCTGCGTCCTGCGCTGGACCAGGCGCCGGCTCATCGGGGACCGCCGGGGCAGCCGCAGCGAGCCGGTGTCCAGTCCGGCCAGCTCACGGACGAACGGGGCGAGGGAGCGGTACTGGCGGTAGTCCGTCCACAGCCCCTGCAGGGCCTCCCCGGCGTGCGGCAGGATGAAGCCGACGGCGATGAAGAGGGCGCACACCGCGGCGATGGGCGGGGCCACGTAGGTGCTGAGCCAGTCGAGGTCGTGGCCGGTCCAGCGGGCCACCACCGCGGTGAGCTTCACGGTGTCGAAGCAGAGGTTCAGGATGAACCCGACGACCAGGAGCACCAGGCCCGCGCGCAGCCACCCCGACACCTCGCGCAGCCAGGCCCAGGTCACGACCGCGGTGATCAGGCAGGCGGCGGAGTGGGCCCCCAGGTAGAGCAGGATGTGCTCGCGCATCCAGGGGGTGTTGGCGTAGTACGTGTCCAGGTCCCGCAGGCGTTCGACGGGTACGTCGGCGAACGAGAACGTGGTCCACAGGCCGGTGACCACGGCCGCGTAGACGGTCCCGATCGTCCAGTTGGTGCGGCGCACCCGCCGGGGATCGCCCCCGCGCCAGTGGATGATCATGATCAGGCAGGAGGCGCAGAACATCGTGAGCAGTGAGTAGAGCAGCGGCGCCGCGAAGTTGGGGACGCCCGTGGTGCGGTTCATCCGGGCGAGCATGCTGGGGCGGCCGAAGTAGAAGACGGCCGAGCCCAGCAGGAGCAGGCCGCCGACCGAGCGCACGTTGGGGTCGATCCGCCAGAACCTCATGATGACCGGCAGCCGGATGGCGAAGGCCAGGGTCAGGATCAGGGCCGGGATCAGGAAGGGGATGTAGTACTTGTCCGAGGTCACCGTCAACCGATCGGTCCGCGGTAGCCCAGCGCGTTGCCGATGCGGCCCGCGACGTCGTTCCTGCGTACGGCCGCCGGGCCGTCGCCGCCGGTCAGCCACGGCCGGCACCGGTCACCGAGCATCAGCCCGAAGGTCTCGGCCTGGATCTCCTGGACGTCCTCGTAGTGGGAGCGCGCGGCGACGCTCGCGTACGTGAGGGAGGAGGCGTCCGGCAGGGACCGGGCCGCGTCCGCCGCCCCGTGGCCGTGCTCGCCGCAGTGGCCGGCCTTCATGTGCCACAGTTCGTGCCCGAGGATGACCAGTTGGTGGTCCGGGGTCGTGTACTTCTCCACGACGACGATGTCGTACTCCTCCATGTTCAGCCAGAGGCCCGAGGTGGTCAGCTCGGCGGGGAAGCGCTCGAACCGCAGCACGATGGGGCGGCCGCCGCGCGTGCGGCTCATGGCGTCGCACAGGGCGCGGAAGAGGGTCTGCGGATCGGCCGGCACCTCGATGTCGAGCGAGGAGGTCAGGGCGGTGCACAGCTTGCGCATCGAACGGGACAGGTTCACCGGGCCACCTCGGCGTATTCGGTCGAGCGTCGTGGCGAGGGGAAGCGGTGGACCGCCAACAGACTTGGTCATCCGCCTGTGCTCCCATTCGTCCGAGGGGCAGATCCGCCTGTGTGACCCGGGTCGACCGTAGGCCGCCGGGCCGTCGAGATCCCCGCTCCCGGGCCCATCGTTGTCGAATCGAAAACGAGCGCGGACCGGCGGCGGGGACGGATAGCAAGATACAGCCACTCGGGTGGCGCGTGGCGGGAAAGGAAGCACGTCCGGGGCCCGTGGCCGGGCGCCCGGACCGGCCCGCCCGGCCTGTAAGGAGTACGGCACGGGGACGCTCCATACCCGCAGGTCCGGGATCCTTCCGCCCCGTCCGCCCCGCCCCGGCGGCGGGAAGCACCCCGGCGCCGGAAAACCCGCGCGGCCACGTACCATGGGCCGCATGTCCTTCCTCCGCCGCCACCGCGCCGCCACACCCGCCGGCCCGGACTTCGACGTCCTGGCCATGGACCCGGGGGACTGGCCGGGCAACCTCGGGGCCGGGCTGCTGCCCGCCCCCGACGGCAGCTGCCAGGGCGTCTTCCTCCGCTACGACCTCTTCGGCGGACGCGGTCCCGCGATGATCATCGGCAACCTCCCGGAGGGCTCCCCGGCCCGGGACCTCACCGAGGGCCAGGTGCCCTTCGAGGTGGCCCAGCTCCTCGACGCCCTGGAGAACGACGAGGAGGTCGAGGTCACCGGCACCGAGGACTGCCCCGTCATGCAGGGCGACAACCTCCTCATCGTCCGCAAGGTCAAGCTCTCCGAGAGCCGGATCTCCTGCGTCCAGTTCGACCGCAGCGACAACGTCCTCGTGACGATCGCCAGCTGGGACCGGCCGATCACCGACGACCTCTACGCGCTGCTGAAGCCGCTCCCCGCCGAGCTCTTCCAGCAGGGCTAGGCTCCGCCGAGGCCCGTCAGGCGGTGTCCGCGATGTCGTTCGCCGCCACGTAGCCGAACGTCATCGCGGGCCCGATCGTCGACCCGGCCCCCGCGTAGCTGTGGCCCATCACCGCCGCGCTCGCGTTGCCCGCCGCCCACAGGCCCCGGATCACCGATCCGTCCGCCCGCAGCGCGCGGGCCCGCGCGTCCGTGACGATCCCACCCTTGGTCCCCAGGTCGCCCGGCACGATCCGGAAGGCGTAGAAGGGCGGGGCCCAGACCGGCGCCAGGCACGAGTTCGGCAGCACGTTCGGGTCCGTGTAGTAATGGTCGTACGCCGTGTCGCCCCGGTGGAAGTCGGGGTCGGTGCCGCTCCACGCCTGGGCGTTGAACCGGTTGAGCGTCGCCCGCAGCGCGGCCGCCGGCACCCCGATCTGCCCGGCCAGCGCGTCCCAGGTCCACGCCTTCTTCGCGGCCCCCGCCTCGTACCACGCGTCCGGGAACGGCAGCGTCGGCAGGATGTCCTTGAACAGGTACCGGTTGCGGTAGTTCTGGTCCACGATCAGCCACGCCGGGATGTGCGACCCCGTCGCGGCCCGGTCCTTCTCGTACATCACGTGCACCACGTCGCTGTACGGAGCCGCCTCGTTCACGAACCGGGTGCCCGCGCGGTTGACGATCAGGCCGCCCGGCAGGGTCCGTTCCGCCAGGCAGAAGTACGGCTCCCCGGGCAGCGGGATCGACGGCCCCCACCAGGCGTCCTCCATCAACGCCAGCGCCGCGCCGGCCCGTTGCCCCGCCAGGATCCCGTCCCCGGTGTTCTCCTTCGCGCCCACCGACCACTCGGTGCCGATCGGCTGCTGCTGGTACCGCTCCCGCATCGCCGCGTTGTGCTCGAAGCCGCCCGAGCCGACCACCACGCCCCGCCGGGCCCGTACGACACCCCGTACGCCCTCCTTCTCGACCACCACCCCGGTGACCGCCCCGCCCTCCTGGACCAGGTCGACCAGCGGGCTGTTCAGCCACACCGGCACCCCCGCCCGTATCAGCCCGGCCCGCAGCCCGGCGGCCAGCGCCTGGCCCATCGTCAGCGGCTTCTGCCCGAGCAGGGCCGCCTTCGTGCCGCGCGCCAGGCACTCCGTCGACACCGCGAGCCCCTTCGCGGTGACCGCCGCGAGGTTGAGCCACTTGTAGTCCTGGCTGAACACCACCATCCCGGCCGGCACCGCCATGTACGCCGGGTTCAGGTGCGCCAGTTCGGCGCCCAGGACGTTCCCGTCGATCTGATCCGGCTCGATGGAGCGGCCGTTCGGCAGGCCGCCCGGCAGGTTCGGGTAGTAGTCGCTGTAGCCGTCCATGAACCGGAACCTCAGCGGGCTGTTCGCCATGACGAAGTCCAGCATCCGGGGGCCGTTCGCCAGGAACGCCCGCTGCCGGTCGGCCGGCACCTCCGGCCCCACCACCGCCGCCAGGTACGCCTCCGCCTTCTCCGGGGTGTCCGGCACCCCCGCGCCCAGGATCACCGAGTTGTTCGGCAGCCAGATCCCGGCCCCGGAGCGCGCCGCCGAACCGCCGAAGGTCGGGGCCTTCTCCACCACCAGCACGCTCAGCCCCCGTCCGGCGGCGGTGAGGGCGGCCGTCATCCCAGCGGCCCCCGACCCGACCACCACGACGTCGTACTCGCCGAGCGGGGCCGCCCCGTCGGCCCGGGCCGCGGCCGCGGGCAGCACGGCGGCGGAGAGCACCCCGGCCCCCGCCCCCGCGAGGACCGTCCGGCGGGAGGGGAGGGCGGGACGCGCGGGGGCGGAGCTTGCGGATGTGGGCACGGCCTCGGTCATGGGCGGGCTCCAGGGGAGTGGGAAGGGGGGTCCGGGCTTCCTGATGCTAAGTCAGAAAAGGTGTTGGGGGGATCATGTGATGTCAAGGCACGCGCGCCGGGACGATCCGCCTCCGGACAGCCGAAGTCCCGTGGTCCCCACACCGGGTGTGGGGACCACGGGACTTCGGTACGAAGGGATGCGAAGGGATGAAGGGAGGCGGGAGGGGGACTCAGCGCGTGCCGACCGCCGCCCGGACCGCTCTGCGGGCCATGCCCGCGTCATCGTGGAGGCGGCGCAGCAGCAGGCGCTGCTCCTCCCCCGAGGACACGGCCCCCGCGGGCAGCGGCTGGGCCGAGGGGGCCGCCAGTATCGAACGCTGCACGGCCGTCTCGCACATCCGGATCTCCCGGGTCAGCACCAGCATCAGGTTCACCAGGAAGGCGTCCCGGGACGCCGGCCCCGCCGACTGCGCCAGCCTGCTGATCTGGCTGCGCGCCGCGGGGGCGTCACCCAGCACCGCCCACAGCGTGGCCAGGTCGTAGCCCGGCAGGTACCAGCCCGCGTGCTCCCAGTCCAGCATCACCGGCCCGGCCGGGGACAACAGCAGGTTCGACAGCAGCGCGTCGCCGTGGTTGAACTGCCACGGGATCCCCGACAGCCGCAGCCCGTGCAGCAGCTTCTGCAGGTCGCCGTAGTCCCGGTCGGTCAGCAGTCCCAGACCGTGGTCCCGCGAGATCCGCCGCGCGTAGTCCACCGGGTGACCGAACAGATCGGCCGGCGGACGCCACTGGTTGACCCGGCACACCGCGCCCAGCGCCGCCCGTACGTCGGTCCTCGGAGGCGCCTCCACCGGATGCCGCTGGAGGGCGGCGACCCGGCCGGCCATCCGCTCGACGACCAGGACGCAGTTCTCCGGGTCGGCGGCGATCAGCCGGGGCACACGGACCGGCGGGCGGTGCCGGACGAAGGTCCGGTACGTCGCTATTTCGTGCCGGTACCGCTCGCGCCACTCGGGCGAGTGGTCCAGTAAAACCTTCGCGACCGCGGTCATCCGTCCCGTCGTCCCCACCAGGAGGACCGACCGCCCGCTGCGCCGCAGCACCTGGACCGGAGCGAACTCCGGACAGATCCGCTGCACCGACGCGAGCGCGGTGCGCAGCTGCGCCCCGTGCGGCCCGGACAGGTCGATTCTTCCGCTGAGCGGCTGCGATCCGGCCGCCGGCATGCGCCGGGCCCGTACGGCGCCCTGCGGCGCGACCGGCAGGCGGCCGGGTTCGAGGGCGATGCCGCCGCCCCCCGCCTGGAGGGTGCGGTGCGGGCGGACCGGGGCGGACACGGAGGACGTTGCTGCGTACATGGCGTTTACGGTTCCCTTCGTGCGCCGACGAGTTGCGTACCCCTCCCCGCCGGATCCCGTACTTCACCCTGGGGAGTTCCGCCGGTGAACCGGGTCGGGGAGGCGCATTCCTACCTGACACCCGGCGGCAGGTGGCGAACCACGGGGCGTGCCCTGGCGAACCCTGGCGAATAGTCCACGGGGAACTGACAGGGGGCTACTGTCAACTCAGCCGAGAACCTGGGGGCTTGACGTGAGCAAAGGTCCAAACACCCGTCTGAACGACCTGTTCGGCCTGGCCGGCTGGTCGAAGGGCGAACTCGCGAGGATGGTCAACCGGCAGGCGGCCGCGATGGGCCACCACCAGCTGGCCACCGACACCTCGCGGGTGCGGCGCTGGATCGACATGGGGGAGACCCCGCGCGAACCGGTGCCCACGGTACTGGCAGCACTGTTCACCGAGCGGCTCGGTCGTGTCGTGACCATCGAGGACCTCGGGTTCGTACGGCAGCGGCGCACCACCAGACGGCAGCCGGACGGGGTGAAGGAGAACCCCGACGGAGTGCCCTGGGCGCCCGAACGCACAGCCGCGGTCCTCACCGAATTCACGGGAATGGACCTCATGCTCAACCGTCGCGGCCTGATGGGCGCGGGAGCCGCGCTCACCGCCGGCTCAGCCCTCAGCAACGCCATGTACGACTGGCTGCACACGGAGCCGACCGGCACCAAGAACGCGCAGACCTTCGGCGACCCCTACCAGGCCGACCCCGCGGGCTACGACCGCTACGAGGCCGCCCCCATCGGATCCCAGGAGATCGAGGCCCTGGAGCGCTCGGTCGAAGTCTTCCGTGCCTGGGACGCCTCCAGGGGCGGCGGGCTCCAGCGCAAGGCCGTCGTGGGCCAGCTGAACGAGGTCGGCGGCATGCTCGCCTACCACCACCCCGACCACCTCCAGCGCAGACTGTGGGGGGTGGCGGCCAACCTGGCGGTGCTGGCGGGCTGGATGTCGCACGACGTCGGCCTCGAACCCACCGCGCAGAAGTACTTCGTCATCGCCGCGCACGCGGCCCGCGAGGGCGGCGACCGCCCGCGCGCCGGCGAGGCGCTGTCGCGGGCCGCCCGCCAGATGGTCCACCTCGGCAAGCCCAACGAGGCCCTGGACCTGATGAAGCTGGCCCAGGCCGGCTCCGGCGACCAGACCCTGCCGCGCACCCGCGCCATGCTGCACACCATCGAGGCCTGGGCCCAGGCCGCCATGGGCAAGGGCCAGGCCATGCGCCGCACCCTCGGCGAGGCCGAGGACCTGTTCGTGTCCGACAAGGGCGACGTACCGCCGCCGTCGTGGATGCAGCACTTCGACGAGGCCGACCTGCACGGGATGCAGGCCCTGGCCTACCGCACCCTCGCCGACCACGAGGCCTCGGCGGCGCCGGTCGCCGCACGGCACGCGCGGGAGGCACTGCGGCTGCGCGGCGACGGTCACCAGCGCTCGAAGATCTTCGACTACATCTCCATGGCCTCGGCCTGCTTTATCGCCGACGAACCCGAACAGGCCGACCGCTACGCCCGCCTGGCCCTGGTCTCGATGAACGAGACCTCCTCGCACCGGACTTGGGACCGGCTCCGCGAGATGTACCGGCTCACCGGCCAGTACGCCGGGTACGGGCGCATCGAGGACCTGCGCGAGGAGATCGAGGCGGCCCTCCCCGACATCCCCGCCCCCCGCGTCGCGCGCGGTACGGAGGTCTAGGCCGTGTCTTTCGGATCAGGCCGGATCCAAAAGACACGGCCTAGGGGCCCGGTGTCTCAGGCCGTGGACGGGAAGCAGACGACGAACGGGAGCAGACGACGAACGGGGCCGCGCCTCGGGCGCGGCCCCTCGGATCGAACCGTTGTGGTGACCGGCTGCTAGCCGCCGATGCGGGCCACCAGGACGCAGGCGTCGTCCTCGCGCTCGCTCTCGCCGAACTCCTCCGTCACCATCCGCACGCAGTCGCGCGCCGACCGCGCCGCCGAGAACCGCGGCGCGAGGGCCAGCAGCCGCTCCGTGCCGTCCGCCCGGCTGAACTCGATGCTGCGCGGGGTCAGTCCGTCGGTGTAGAGGACGAGTACGTCGCCCAGTTCGAGGAGCTCCTCGGCCTGCCCGTACACGGCCCCCGAGGTGGCTCCCAGCAGCACCCCGTCCGGCGGCCGGAGCGCCCGCCCCTGGCCGCGGCGGAAGAGCAGCGGCGCGGGATGCCCGGCCTGGGCCCAGGACAGCAGCCGGCGCTCGGGATCGTAACGGCAGCAGACGGCCGAGCCGAGGGCCGGCTGGGCCGAGGTCTCCAGCAGCTGGTTGAGCCAGCCCATCAGCGGGCCCGGCTCGATCCCGGCCATGGCCATCCCGCGCAGCGCGCCGAGCAGCATGGCCATCCCGGAGGTGGCGCTCACCCCGTGCCCGGTCAGGTCGCCGACCGTCAGCAGCGAGCGGCCGTCGGCGAGTTCGAGCGCGTCGTACCAGTCGCCGCCGATCAGCGAACTGGTCGCGGAGGGCAGGTAGTGCGCGGCCACGTCCATCGTGCCGGCGTTGTCGTGCGGGAACCGCAGGGAGCCGCGCCACGGGGGGAGCACGGCTTCCTGCAGCTCGACCGCCAGCCGGTGCTCGGTCTGCGCGATCTCCCGCTGGCGCTGGAGCGAGTCCCGCGACTCGCGCTCCGCCCGCTGGCTCCGGCGCAGTTCGCTGACGTCCCGCAGCACGGCCCACATCGAGGCCGTGCAGCCGTCCGCGTCGAGTACCGGCTCGCCCCTCATGTGCAGCGTCCGGACGCGGCCGTCGGCCCGGACGATGCGGAACTCGCCGTCTATCGGCTTGCCGTCCACCAGGCAGTCGGTGACCATCGCGGTCAGCAGCGGCTGGTCCTCGGAGAACAGGGTGGAGCCCAGCTCGTCGAGGGGGAGCGGTCCCGCCTCGGGGGAGCGGCCGAAGATCTGGAAGAGCTCCTCGGACCAGGTGACCTCGTCCGTCAGCAGGTTCCACTCGGCGCTGCCGACGCGGGTCTGGCGGTCCTCGGAGGCGGTCTCCGGCGCCGTGGCGGGGAGCTCGATGTGTGCGGGGGCGGGCGGCAGCCCCTCCTTGAGCTGGCCCAGGTGCTGGCCCAGGTCGTCGAGGTGGTGCACGGCGAGGTCGCACAGCGCGCGCTGCCAGCGGCCCTGGGCGTCGTCGTCGTCCACGACGGTGTCTCGGCGCACCGCGTCCACGTCGCCGCGCAGCCGGCGGGTCTGCGAGATCAGCGCGTCCACGGATCCCGGCTCGGGCGGCTGCGCGGAACGGTCCGCGTACAGGTGGGACGGCATGAGCACTCCGATACAGGCGCGGCGATACAGGCGCGGCACGGCCAGGTCTGAAAGAAGGACCGGTTACGACTGTGGCACAGCCGGAGACGGCCCGTAAGGCGTTTGGCAACATCCGTAACGTTCTTGCTCACGGCATATGCCGAAGGCCTCCCGGTTGTCTCCGGTCCGTACGAACATTTCCGGTCAGTATCGGGGTGCTTTGGGGCCGTCAGACGCTGAGCGGCACCGGGTGGATCTCGTCGGCCGGGTGCCCCGCCCGCTCGTGGATCTTCTGGACCGCCGCCGCCGAGGGCGCCTCGGACAGGCAGTAGACCTCGCCGGACGCGGGGTCGGCCCAGGCGCGCTGGAACGTGACCTTCTCGTCCGACTGGATTGCCAGGTCCGCCTTGTGGGCCTCCATCAACTGGTCCGCGGTAATGCCCTTCATGCCGTGGTGGACATCCATGAACTGGGCCATCGCCGTACACCTCCTCACGCTTCGCCAACATGTACGAGTCTGGTTCCATCGTCCGCCCATGGCCGGAAATCGGCCTTCCGGGAGGGGTGGCTCGATCGTACGGGCGAGATGTACGAGGCCCGGGGCCCGCCGAGGCCGCCCGGAAGCCGGGACGGGGGCCCGTCGGGGGCACCACTCGAACGAAGGACCCCGTCCGTCACTTCCGCTTCCCACCTCACCCGGTGATCGCTACCCTACGTGTCGGTAATGAGCCGGGGCGGTCCGCCTTCCGGGCGGGCCGGGGGAGGGTGGGACGGGACCAGATGGCCGAACAGAGCAGCACGCCCAGGGGGCGGAGCGCGGGCGGGCGCAGCCGCCGGTCCTTCCTGACCCACCTCGTCGCGGCCCCCACCCTGGCCCTCGTCACCCGCGCCGGGGCCGACGCCCTGGCCCCGCAGCCCGCGCACGCCGTGGTGCCGAGCCTGCCCGAGGTCGCCGACCTGATCGACCTCGGCGACCTGTTCATCCTGGCCGGCGCCCCGACCTCCGCCCTGCTGGTGCTCGTCGTGGAGGAGGACGGCACCATCCGCTTCCGGCTGCCCCGCGAGGAGGTCGGCCAGGGCCTCACCACCGCCGTGGCCATGCTGGTCGCGGAGGAGCTCGACGCGCCGCTGGCGAGCGTCCGGGTGGAACTGGACGACGCCCGCCCCGAGTTGCTGTTCAACCAGCTCACCGGCTCCTCCAACTCCATCCGCTCCCTGTACGGCCCGGTCCGCCAGTGCGCCGCCACCGCCCGGGCCCGCCTCGTCGCGGCCGCCGCCGCCCGCTGGAACCTCTCCGCCGGCTCGCTGACCACCGCGGCCGGCTCCGTACGCGCCCCCGACGGCCGCACCGCCGGCTACGGCGCCCTCGCCGCGGCCGCCGCCGCGCCCGGCCTCCTCGTCCCCGGCGCCACCCCCAAGCCGGCCGGCCGGCACTCCCTCGTCGGCACCCCGACCAGCCGCGTCGACGCCCGCGCCATGGTCACCGGCGCCCAGCGCTACACCCTCGACCTCGACGTGCCGGGCGCCAAGCCCTGCGTGCTGCGCCGCCCGCCCAGCCTCGGCGGCACCGTGCGCTCCGTCGGCAACCGGGCGGCCGTGCTGGCCATGCCGGGGGTGCTGCACGTGGTCACGATCCCCACCGGGGTCGCCGTGGTCGCCGAAACGTTCGGGCAGGCCATGGACGCCAAGGCCGCCCTCCAGGTGGAGTGGGGGCCCGGCCCCGCCGACCAGCTCTCGGACGCACAGATCCGCAGCAAGCTGCGCGCCGCCACCCCGCCGCTGCTGGTGCCGCCGCTGCTCACCCCGTACGTGGACGCCGAGTTCGACTTCGCCTTCGTCAGCCACGCCCCGATGGAGACCAACTCGGCCGTCGCCGACGTCCGCGACGACCGGGCCGAGATCTGGTCCGGCCTCAAGTCCCCCATCGTCGCCCGCCAGACCATCGCCGCCGACCTGGGACTGCCGCTGGACAAGGTCACGGTGCACGTGGTCCAGGCGGGCGGCTCCTTCGGCCGGCGCCTGTTCTTCGACGCGGCCCTGGAGGCCGCCCGGGTCTCCAAGGCCTGCCGCCGCCCGGTCAAGCTCATGTGGACCCGCGTGGACGACACCCGGCACGGCCGGATGCGCCCCGCCACCCACCACCGGATCCGGGCCACCCACCTGCTCGGCGAGGTGCTCAGCTTCGAGCACCGGGTCGCCGCCGCCGAGACCGACTTCCGGCACGGACTCGGCGAGATCATCACCGCCACCGCCGCGAGCCTGCCCTCCGGCATCGGCAACGCCACCCTCGCCCAGACCCTGTTCCTCACCACGGTGAAGTCCCCGTACCACTTCGGGCTCACCACCCAGGCGCTGACCGAGGTCCCGACCGGGATCCCCACCGGGTCCTGGCGCTCCGTCTACTCGGCCAACACCCGCGGCGCCGAGGAGGTCATGGTCGACGAACTCGCCGCCGCGACCGGCAAGGACCCCTACGCCTTCCGGCGCACCTTCCTCAAGACCGACGCCCAGCGCGCCGTCCTGGACAAGGCCGCCACCGAGGGACAGTGGGGACGGCCCCTGCCGGCCGGCTGCGCGCAGGGCATCGCCTTCCACGAGGAGTACAAGTCGCGCACCGCCTGCCTGGTGGAGATCGACACCCGCGACCCGGAGCACGTCCGCGTCACCCGGGCGGTCATCGCCGTCGACGTGGGCCTGCCCGTCAACCCGCGCGGCCTGGAGGCCCAGATGATCGGCGGTCTCACCGACGCGATCTCCACCACCCTGCGCGCCGGGCTCCACCTGGACAAGGGGCTTCCGCTGGAGGGCAGTTACAGCCAGTTCCACTGGGCCAGGCAGCGCGACACCCCGCAGGACGTACGGGTCTTCGTGCTCCCGGCGACCGGTACCGAGCCGGGCGGCGCGGGCGAGCTCGGTGTGCCCGCCGCCGTCGGGGCCATCGCCAACGCCTGGGCCCGGGCCACCGGTTCCAAGCCGCGCAGCTTCCCCCTCGACTTCGACGTCGACTTCACCCCCTACCCGCGCTGACCCCTGGAGTACCCCGCCGTGCCCTCGCACACCTTCACCGTCAACGGGCGGAGCGTCACCGTCGACGCGCCCGACAACCTGCCCCTGCTGTGGGTGCTCCGCGACATGCTCGGGGTCACCGGCCCCAAGTACGGCTGCGGGGTGGACGTCTGCAAGGCCTGCACCAGCCACCTCGACGGGGTGGACGTCCGGCCCTGCGTGGTGCCGGTCTCCGCCTGCGCGGGCAAGCGGGTCACCACCATCGAGGGGCTCGCGGACGGCGACCGGCTGCACCCCGTCCAGGAGGCCTGGCTCGAACAGGACGTCGCCCAGTGCGGCTTCTGCCAGCCCGGACAGATCATGGCGGCCGTGGCGCTGCTGAAGCGGACCAGCGAACCCACCGACGAGGACATCGACGCCATCGCCAACATCTGCCGCTGCGGTACCTACTTCCGCATCCGGGAGGCCATCCGCAGCGCGGCCGCCCGGATGTGAAGACCGCGACTGGGCCGAACGGGGGACGCCGCCCCGGCGGAGTATCACCCATACACGTCTGAAACCCGACGTGCAGGGATATCCATCGCGGAATGAGGCGAATCAATGCGAAACGGCTGCTGGTCGGTGAGCCCCTGGACACCGCGCGCCTGGGCGAGACCCTGCTGCCCAAACGGCTCGCGCTGCCCATCTTCTGCAGCGACCCGCTCTCCTCGGTGGCCTACGCCACCGAGGAGATCCTGCTGATCCTCGCCCTCGGCGGAGTCGCGCTGCTGCACCTCGCGTGGTACGCGGCCGCCGCCATCGTCTTCCTGCTGGTGGTCGTCGTCGCTTCCTACCGCCAGACCTGCCACGCCTACCCCGGCGGCGGGGGAGCCTACGTCGTCAGCTCCGAGAACCTCGGCCAGACCGCCGCCCTCACGGCAGCCAGCGCCCTGCTCGTCGACTACGTGATGACCGTCGCCGTGTCCGTGGTCTCCGGGGTCGCCGCCATCACCTCGGCGATCCCCTCCCTGAACGACCACCAAGTGGCCCTGTCGGTCACCTTCGTGGTGCTGCTGACCGTCATGAACCTGCGCGGTGTACGGGAGTCGGGGCGCGTCTTCGCCGTCCCCACCTACGGGTTCGTGCTGATCATCTACGTCATGTTCGCCGTCGCCGCCGTCCGCCTCGGCACCGGCACGACCATCCGCGCCGAGTCCGCCCACCTCCCCATCCACGCCACCGGCACCTACACCGGCATCGCCCTCGTCTTCCTCGCCCTGCGCTCCTTCGCCTCCGGCTGCACCGCCCTCACCGGCGTCGAGGCCATCAGCAACGGCGTCCCCGCCTTCCAGAAGCCCAAGGCCAGGAACGCGGCGACCACCCTCGCCGCGATGGGCGCGCTGTCCGTGACCATGTTCGCCGGCATCACCGCCCTCGCCATGACCTACCGGGTGCACGTCGCAGCCGACCCCACCGAACTCGGCCTCGCCCCCAACACCCCCATGTCCACCGCCCTCGCCCAGATCGGCCGGGCCACCTTCGGCGACGGGGACTTCCTCTTCTACCTGCTCCAGGCCGCCACCGCCGGCGTCCTGGTCCTCGCCGCGAACACCGCCTTCAACGGCTTCCCGATGCTCGCCTCGATCCTCGCGAAGGACCGCTACGCGCCCCGCCAGCTCTTCAACCGCGGCGACCGGCTCGTCTACTCCAACGGCGTCGTCCTGCTCGCGCTCACCGCCATCGCCCTCATCGTCGCCTTCGACGCCCAGCTGACCCGCCTCATCCAGCTCTACATCATCGGCGTCTTCGTCTCCTTCACCCTCTCCCAGGCCGGCATGGTCCGGCACTGGCTCCGGGAACTCGCCGCTCCCGGCACCCCCAGGGGCGAGCGGATCCACATCCACCGCCGGCTGGCCATCAACGCGGTCGGCGCCCTCATGACCGCCGTGGTCCTGGTCATCGTCCTGATCACCAAGTTCACGCACGGCGCCTGGCTGGTCGTCATCGCCATGCCCATCCTCTTCCTCGGCATGAAGGCGGTCCGCCGCCACTACGACCGGGTCGCCGGACAGGTCGCCGTCGCCCCCGGAGCGCGTCCGCGCAAACCGGCCCGCCACCACGTCCTCGTCCTCGTCGCCAACGTGCACGCCCCGACGCTGAAGGCGCTCGGCTACGCCCAGGGGCTGCGGCCCGACACCCTCAGCGCGCTCTCCGTGGCCGCCGACGAGCAGGAGGCGCAGCGGCTGCGCGATTCCTGGGCGGAGGTCGACCCGGGCATCCCGCTCAAGGTGCTGCACTCGCCCTACCGGGAGGTGGTCGGGCCGGTCCTGGCGTACGTCGAGGAGGCCGCGGCGGCCGAGGGGACCGACGTGCTGTCGGTGGTCATCCCCGAGTACGTCGTCGGGCACTGGTGGGAGCAGCCCCTGCACAACCAGAACGCGCTGCGGCTCAAGGCGAGGCTGCTGTTCACCCCGGGGATCGCGGTGATCGACGTTCCGTACCTGCTGGAGTCGGCCCGCCACCCGCAGCCGCGGCAGGGGGAGCGGGCGGCCCGGAAGTAGGGCGCTGGGACACCGCCGCGTGGGCCAGGGCCAGTTCCACCACGTGCGCCGGGTCCGACAGGGCCCGTCCGGTCAGCTGCTCCAGGCGGCGCAGCCGGTTGGAGACGGTGTTGCGGTGGCAGTAGAGCCGCTGGGCGGCGTACGTGGTCGAGCCCTGGCACGCCAGCCATGTGCCCAGGGTCACCAGCAGCACCCGCGCCTCCTGCGGCGGCAGCGCCAGCACCGGGCCCAGCACCACCTCCCGCAGCCGGGCCGCGAGTTCCGGGTCGGCCGCGACCAGCGCCGCCGGGAGCCGCTCGTCCAGCAGCGCGGCGGCGCCGGGTCCGGCCGCGGGCGGTGCGGTGCGCAGCGCGAGCGCCGCCAGCCGGCGGGCCCCGGCCAGCTCCGCCGGGGTCCCGACCACCGGGCTGATCCCGGCGCGCACCGGCAGCGGGGCGAGCAGCGCCCGCAGGGCCTCCAGCGGGTGGTGCCCCAGCTCGGCCAGGCCGGTCTCCCCGTCGGCCCGGATCCGCCACAGCACACGCGGGGCGTCCGGCTCCGGGCCGCCGCCGTCGGACCCCGCGGTGCCGGGCCCGCCGCCCCCCGGGCCGGCCGACCCCAGCACCACCACCGCGAAGCGGCCCCGCTCCGGCAGCCCCAGCTGCGCGGCGGCGGCAGCCAGGGCCTCGGGACTCCGTGCGGCCGCCGCCTGGCCGTCGAGCAGGGCGTCCAGCAGGGCCGCGCGCCGCTCCCGCTCCCGCTCGCCCCGCTCCGCCCCGACCCGGTGGTAGGCCTCGGACGCGGCGTCCGCCATCTGGTCCAGTACGTCCCACAACGCGCCCGCCCCGGCCAGCAGCCGGGGCAGCGCCGCCCGGTCGTGTGCCGCCACCGCCTCGGTCAGGCACTGCCACACCAGCCGCCCGCCGTACCGGTAGGTGCGCCGCAGGGAGGCGAGCGGCAGGCCCTGCCCCGCCCGCAGCGCGCCGGCGGCCCGGGCGTCCGCCAGCTCGACCGGCTCCCCCCGGGAGGCGCGGACCAGGCCCTCGACGGCCTGGCGCAGGGTGTGGTGCATCCGCCCGCGCAGCTCGGCCCGGCCGAGCGGGGCGGCGTAGGCGGGGTCCTCGGTCAGCGTCCGGTCGGTGAGCCGGTCCGCCGCCACGGCGATCCGGCGGTCCAGGTCCTCGCGTATCTCCTCGATGATCCGCTCCATGACGGGCAGCGTGACACGGGGGAGGGGGCGGTGGGGAGGGCCCGGAGCAGGCGGGTCCGCTAGCGTGTTTGAGAGCACTGCGGATGCAGTGCTCACCGACAGCCGTTCCGCCAGACCCAGGGACCCGCCCATGCGCCGGAATCCGGAACGCCGGGCCGCACTGCTCGACGCCGCCATCGAAGTCCTGGCCCGCGAGGGCTCCCGGGGCCTCACCCTGCGCGCCGTGGACGAGGAGGCCGGGGTTCCGACCGGCACCGCCTCCAACTACTTCGCCCACCGCGGCCAGCTGCTGGTGCAGATCCTGCGCCGCACCCGCGAGCGCCTCACCCCGGACCCCGCAGAACCGGCGGGACTGGACGGTCCCCTCGACACCGTGGAGCTGCTCCGCCGGCTCCTCGGCCGCCTGCGGGCCGAGCCCAGCGTGCAGAGGGCCGTCCTGGAGCTGCGCCTGGAGGCCACCCGCCGGCCCGAGCTCCAGGAGGAGCTGTCCGCTTTCCTGGCCGCCGAACTGGAGGCGAACATCGCCCGGCACCTGGACGCGGGGCTGCCCGGGGACCGGGCGGGCGTGGAACTGCTGTACTTCGCGATGCAGGGGCTGATCGTGGACGGCCTCACCGTGCCCGCCCTGCTCGAAGCCCACCCGGTGGAACCCCTCCTCGGGGTGATGGTGGAGCGTCTGCTCCCGGCGTTCGTGACGGGCACGCGATGACAGTCTTGATCAAAAACGGACGGGTTCAGGCCAAGCTGTCACGTGCTACCGCGCATGTTCCAGCGGAAAATGCCAGAACACCTTTTCACACTGTGGAACTTGAGTAAGTTCCCTCCTGTCACGCCGTACGACGACAGTGCGCCCAGCACGTCCGGCCGGGAGGGGAGCCCGCGTGCCCGGGATCGACGAATGCCTGCTCGAAGCCATGGCCCTGCCGGGTGCGAGGGGGGCCGCGCTGGTCGACTGGAGCAGCGGGCTGGCCCTCGGCACCGTCGGGGAGTCCCCCGTCGGCGACCACGAGACCACCGCCGCCGAGACCGCCGAACTGGCCCGGGCGGCCGCCGAGTACGAGTCCTTCGCCCAGCCCGCCGCGCCGCCGCCGGGCGCGGCGGGCATATCCGGGCCGCCGGTCGAGGACCTGATCGTCACCACCCGGACCGGTTACCACGTGCTCCGCTTCGTCGAGACCAGCTTCGACAGCAGCGTCTTCCTCCACCTGTGGCTCGACCGCACCGAGGGCAACCTCGCCCTCGCCCGGCACAGACTCCGCGCCCTCGCCGAAGGGCTGGTGCTCCGGTGAACAGTCTCACCGCCGTCTCCCCCCTGCTCACCCGGCTCGCCGCCGAGCGCGCCACCGGCGCCCTGCTGCGCGACCGCGGCACCCTCTTCCTGGAGGACGGTCGGATCGTGCACGCGGAGAGCCCCTCCACCCCCGGCCTGGACGTGCTGCTCACCACCGGAGGGGGCCTCGCCCCCGAGCGCTGGAACGAGGCCGTCAACGAGGCCGGGGCCAGCCGGCAGGTCGCCCGGTTCCTCGTGGACAGCGGGGGCCTGGCCGGCGGCGAGCTGGAGATCTGCCACATAGCCGCGATATTCGACGCCGCCTTCTTCGCCCTCTCCCCGGGCAGCGGCCCCTCCCGGTTCCGGCGCGGCGCCACCCACTGGATCGGCTCCGTCCGCTCGGTCCCCGCGGCCGCCGTGGAACGCGAGACCCGCCGGCGCTGCGAGCTGCTGGACGCCGTCTGGCCCTACCCGCAGCTCGACACCGCCCCCGTCGTGCCCCGGCCGGCCGCGCCCGGGCAGATCGTCACCGCCCGGCAGCGGGCGCTGCTCGGCCAGGCGGACGGCGTACGGACCCCCGCCGACCTGGCGTGGGTGCTGGGCCGGCCCGCCTTCCACACCCTGCTCGACGTGCGAAGACTCGCGGCCGCCGGGCTCGTCGAGACCCCGCACACCCGGCCGGCCCCGGCGCCGGTCCCATCCCTGCCCGACTGGATCACCCAGGCCCAATCCCCGGACGTGGCGCTGCTCCGCCGGTTACGCGACGCACTGGAGGCAAGCCTGTGAGGCTCCCGCTGCGACCGGTTCTGCGAGCCGACCGTTCCGAGCGGACGCCGCTCGAAGGGAGGAAGGCCGACATGAACACGGTAATGCTGCCCGCCGAGGCCGAAGCCGAGATACTCGCCGAGCTCCGGCGGCTGCGGGCCAGGGTTCCCCAGCTCAACGGGGCCCTCGCCGCGAGCGCCGACGGCCTCGTGCTGGCCCAGGACAGCGCCGCCACCGAGGTCGAGTCCGTCGCGGCCTTGACCGCCGCCGCCCTCGGCGTGGCCCAGCGGCTCAGCGACTGCACCGGACAGGGCGGATTCCGCGAGCTCCTCGTACGCGGTGAGCACGGCTACGTCGCCACGTACGCCGCGGGGGAGGCGGCCGTCCTCACCCTGATCGCCGAGCCGCGCGTCAACGTCGGCCGCCTCCACCTGGAGGCCCGCCGCTCCAGTGTCCGGATCACCGAGCTCATAGAACACAGCCTCGGCCGCCGCTCCGGTCCCGCGGCTCCGGCGGCCGAGGTCCCCGACCGCTCCTGACGGACCTCAAGAACAAGCCAGAAGCAAACGACTGCAAAGGAAGTCTCATGGTCAACGTGGAAACCGCCCTGAAGGAAGCCACCACGAGCATCGAGGGCGCGATCGGCGCGGCCCTCGTCGACTACGGCAGCGGCATGGCCCTCGGTACCGTCGGCGGCGGCAAGGACCTGGACCTGACGGTCGCCGCGGCGGGCAACACGGACGTGGTGCGGGCCAAGGTCCGCGCCATGGAGATGCTCGGCCTGAAGGACGAGATCGAGGACATCCTGATCACTCTCGGCAATCAGTACCACCTGATCAGGCTGATGAAGGGCCGCAACAGCGAGGGCTTCTTCCTCTACCTCGCCCTCGACCGCGGCCGGGCCAACCTGGCCATGGCCCGCCACCAGCTGAAGAAGATCGAGGAGAGCCTGGAAGTCTGACGGGACGGACGACGGCCCCCCGTGGCCGCGACGGCACGGTGGCGGGCGGCTGAATTCTTTGCCGCTCGCCCCGGCGAACGGGGCGATATGTCCGATATGGGTCAGCTTTATCATCCTGTTACAGAGTAAGATGCTGTAATTGGCTGATCATCAACCCGGTCGACAAAGATAAAAACGCTGGAGAACCCGCCACCCATGCCCCCGCGCCTGAGCATCGTCGTACCCGTCTACAACGTCGAGCTCTACCTCGACGAGTGCCTGGAGTCCCTAGCAGCGCAGACATTCGACGACTTCGAGGTCGTCATCGTCGACGACGGGTCCACGGACTCCAGCGCGGTCCTCGCGAAAGCCTTCGCTGAGCGTGACAAGCGCTTCCGGGTCGTCCTCCAGGACAACGCCGGCCTCGGCGCCGCGCGGAACGTAGGCTTCCGGCACGCCTCGCCGGACAGCGAGTACATCGCCTTCGTCGACAGCGACGACATCATGCCGCCGGACGCCTACCAGAAGCTGATCGAGGCCCTGGACTCCACCGGCTCGGACTTCGCCGCCGGCAACGTCCGCCGCTTCCGCTCCGTCGGCAGCCAGCAGTCCTGGGGTCACCGCGTCGCGTTCGCGAACACCCGGCTGAAGACCCACATCTCCAAGTTCCCGGCGCTGGTCACCGACCGCACCGCCTGGAACAAGGTCTACCGGCGCGGATTCTGGGAGGAGCACGACTTCCGGTACCCGGAGGGCATCCTCTACGAGGACGCCCCCGTCAGCATCCCCGCGCACTACTTCGCCAAGAGCGTCGACGTCATCAGCGACTGCGTCTACCACTGGCGCGTCCGCGAGACCGGCGAGCGCTCCATCACCCAGCGCTCCACCGACCCCGTCTCCGTCATCGACCGCGTGACCTCCGTCCGCCTGGTCCGCGAGGCCCTGCTCGGCAAGCCCGGCGAGAAGTACGCCCGCTACCTGCGCGAGTACGACCACAACGTGCTGAGCGAGGAACTCCCGCTCATATACAAGTACGTCGCCGAGGGCGGCGACGACTTCCGCGCCGCCTTCGTCAAGGAGGTCGGCGGCCTCATCCGCCAGATCGGCACCGAGCCCTGGAGCGACCTCACCGTCGCCGACCGGCTCAAGGCGTACCTGGCCCGAGAGGGCCGCATCGAGGAATTCATCGGCCTCCTGCACCACCAGCGGGACTTCAGCTACAGCGTGCCGGTCAAGGGCCTGGCCCGCCCGCAGGCCGACTACCCCTTCCTCAAGGCGCCCGTCCCCCCGAAGCTGCTCACCCTCGGCCCGCGCGAGCGCCGCGTCGTCAGCCGGCTGGAGCAGGCCGCCTGGAGCGACGGCAAGCTGCTGCTGCGCGGCTACGCCCTGCCCGGGCACATGGGGGCCGAGAGCCGCCTGGGCTCCCGCAAGATGCTGATCTTCCGCGAGCAGGGCAAGCGCCGCCGCACGGTGGTCCCCACCCGCACGGTGGCCTCCCCGATGGCCACCGTGTACTCCCCGCACCTCGCCCTGCGGCACGCCGACTGGGCCGGTTTCACCGCCGTCGTCGACCCCACCGTCTTCCAGTCGGGCGGCAAGTGGCACGAGGGCATATGGACGACCTCCATCGCCGTCACCGGCCCCGGCGGCCTGCACCGGGCCCGCCTCAAGGGCGGCGAACACGACAGCGGCACGAACCCGCCCGCGTACTGGGCCACCCCCGACGTCCGCATCCTGCCGACCGTCGCGAGCGTCCTCACCGTCCACGTCGAGATCGTCCGCGCCCGCGTCCTGGACGTCCGGCCCTCCGGCGACGACGCCCTGGAACTGACCGGTGAGCTCGCCGCCGGCGCCGGCGAGGGCACCGTCCTGCGCGCCGAGCACGCCGGCAGCGGCAGCGTCCTCGACGTCCCGCTCACCCTGGGCACCGCCCCGGCCGGCGGCCGCGTCCCCTTCACCGCCGTGGTGCCCCTCGCCGGACTCGGCGCCATCGCGCCCGCCGAGCGGCAGCCCGGCCAGTGGAACCCCGAGGCCTGGACCCTGACCGTGGTCCGCGCCGACGGCACCAGCCACCGCCTGGCCCACGACGAACGCGGCGGCTTCACCGGCCTGGCCGTACCGCTCCCCGGCGGGGACCCGGACCTCGCCGTCTTCGCCAAGCGCGGTACCAGCGGCCACCTCGTCCTCTCGGTCCAGCCCTCCCCGCCGCTCGTCGACACCGTCGCCACGGAGAACGGCACGCTGACCCTCAGCGGCACCTTCCGCGCCCCCGCGGACAGCGCCGACGAGCCGTACGAGCTGGTCCTGCACGACCAGTACGGCACCGAGTTCAGCTACCCCGTCACCCGCGACGGGGACCGCTTCGAGGCCTCCTTCGAGCCCGTGCTCCCCGAGCCGTACGCCGGCCGCACCACCCTCCCGCAGGGCCGCTGGTGGCCCACCCTGCGCCCGGTGAGCCAGGGCGGCACCACCGCCGGCCTGCTCGGCGTCGAACGCGGCGCACCCGTGCAGCTCGTCGCCCCCGCCCTGAACACCGGACCCCACCCGCTCACCGTCCTGGGCCGCCGGATGCGCGTCGAGGCCCGCCACTACGACCGCATGGCCCTGGTCAGCGACCCGCTGCTGAGCCCGCACGACCGCTCCCGCTACGCCCAGCGCATCGCCCGCGACGTGACCTACCCGGAGCAGCGCCGGCTCCCGGTCAAGGACATGGCCGTCTACGACACCTTCCAGGGCAACGGCGCCGGCGACTCCCCCCGCGCGATCCACGAGGAGCTGCTGCGCCGGGGCGAGAAGCTGGAGCACATCTGGCTGGTCCGCGACGGCCGCGCCGAGGTCCCGCCGACCGCGCGCGCCGTCCAGTACGGCAGCCTGGAGGCCTGGGACGTCCTGGCCCGCGCCCGCTACTACATCGTCAACGACAGCGTGCCGAGGACCTTCCGGCGCCGCCCCGGCCAGACCGTCGTACAGACCTGGCACGGGACGCCGCTCAAGCAGATCGGCTACGACTTCACGCACGACTACTACACCAGCCCCGAGGTGCTGGAGGGCCTGGCGCACGACAGCGCCCAGTGGACCCTGCTCGCCTCCCCGAGCTCGTACGCCACCCCCATCCTCAAGCGGGCCCTCGGCTACGAGGGCGAGGTCGTCGAGTCCGGCAGCCCGCGCACCGACGCCCTGATCCGTCCCGACGCGGAGCGGATCGCGGAGGTCCGCCGGCGGCTCGGCCTGCCCGAGGGCAAGAAGGTCGTCCTCTACCTGCCCACCTGGCGCGAGAACCGCGAGGGCTGGAGCGGCGGCTACAAGCTCGACCTGCGGATCGACCTGGACGCGGCCCGCCGCGAGCTCGGCGAGGACCACGTCCTGCTCGTCCGCGGTCACCACCTGGTGGGCGAGCAGCTCCGCGACGGCGTGCGCGACGGCTTCGTCGTGGACGTCTCCCGCTGGCCCGACGCCACGGACCTGCTTCTCGTCGCCGACGTGCTGATCTCGGACTACTCGTCCGCGCTCTTCGACTTCGCGCTGACCGACAAGCCGATCCTGCTGTTCACGTACGACCTGGAGCACTACCGCGACACGCTGCGCGGCTTCACCTTCGACCTGGAGGAGAAGGCCCCCGGCCCGCTGCTGAGGGACTCCGCGAGCCTGATCGAGGCCGTCCGCGACGCGGACGCCGTGGGCGCCCGGTACGCCGAGGCGCGGGCGGCGTTCCGCGCCGAGTTCTGCGACCTGGACGACGGCCGCGCCGCCGAGCGGGTCGTCGACCGCATGCTCCAGAAGTAGTGCTGTAGCCCGAACGGGTGAACGTACGGAACGGCCCCGCGCCCACCGATGAGTTTCGGGCGCGGGGCCGGTCTGTATGGAGGGACGGCACCCCAGCCGCCCCTTCACACAGCACCGGAGGCAGCAGCCATGACCAGCAACGGCTTCACCACGTGCCTGTGGTTCGACGGCGACGCGGAGGCCGCCGCCGACTACTACCTGTCGGTCTTCAAGGACGGGCGGATCCTGAACACCGTCCGCTACACCGAGGCGGGTCCCGGCCCGGCCGGGGAGGTGATGGTCGTCGAGTTCGAGATCAACGGCCAGAAGTTCGTCGGCCTCAACGGCGGCCCCCAGTTCCCCTTCACCGAGGCCATCTCGTTCCAGATCCACTGCTCCGACGAGCCCGAGGCGGACTACTACTACGACGCCCTGACCCGCGACGGCGGCCAGGAATCGGCCTGCGGCTGGGTCAAGGACCGGTTCGGCGTCTCCTGGCAGGTGATCCCGCCCGGCGCCATCGACCTGATCGGCGACCCGGACCCCGGCCGTGCCGCCCGCGCCACCGCCGCGATGCTCAAGATGAAGAAGCTCGACGTGGCGGCCATGCGCCGGGCCGCCGACCAGGAGGAGACGGCCTAGGC
The DNA here is from genome assembly GCF_040648015.1 of Streptomyces sp. NPDC029216. NCBI lineage: Bacteria > Bacillati > Actinomycetota > Actinomycetes > Kitasatosporales > Streptomycetaceae > Streptomyces > Streptomyces sp. NPDC029216. The sequence goes on from NZ_JBEZWL010000090.1 coordinate 25,657, forward strand.
GAAGCGGGAAAGGAGGGTCGGGAGGGCGGTGCCGATCGGTTCGCGGATCACCTCGGCGGCCAGGGAGTCGTACGGGGTTTCCTCCGCGTTGACGATGATCAGGCGTGCCCCGGCCTCGGCCGCCATCCCGGCGAGTGAGGCCGCGGGCTGTACCTGGAGGGTGGTCCCGACGGCGATGAACACCTGGCAGCCCTTGGCCACGGCCACGGCCTGCGCGAGGACCTCCGGGTCCAGCCGCTGCCCGAACATCACCGTCGCCGTCTTGAGGATCCCGCCACAGGCCAGGCAGGCCGGATCGGGCTCCCCGGCGGCGACCCGGGCCAGCGTCTCGTCCGTCCCCGAACGGGCTTGGCAGCGGGTGCACACCACCGACCGGGCCGTCCCGTGCAGTTCGAACACCTTCCGTTCCGGCATTCCGGCGAGCTGGTGCAGCCCGTCCACGTTCTGCGTGATCACCCGTACCGGAGTGCCGGCCCGCTCCAGCTCGGCCACCGCCCGGTGTGCCGTGTTGGGCTGCGCCGCCAGGGCCCCGAGCTCGGCGCGCATCAGCCAGGAACGGCGCCGGATCTCCGGGTCGGCCATGTAGTACTCGTACGTCACGAGCTTCTCGGCGTCCGGATCGCGCCGCCACAACCCCTGCGGCCCCCGGTAGTCCGGGATCCCGGAATCGGTGGACATCCCGGCCCCGCTGAACACTGCGACAAGCTGCTTCCCCATGCGCCGACCCTAAGCAGAACCCGTCCGCACCCGCGAACGAATTCCGCCCCGCCCGGCGGCGCCGGCGACGCACCCGGGGCCGGTCGGCGCAAGCGGAGGGGCGTTTCTGCGGTGAATCTCCACGCCCACCGGAGTGAGAACGCGCCGCGCCCCGGGGGTCCGCCCGGGCCGCCGGTTACAAACCCGACATGACGCTCACGCCACACCGCTCCGGCGCCCTGCTGCTCGCCGCCGTGTCCGCCCTGTTCCCGCTGTTCGCGTCGTCGGCACCGGCGGCCGCCCTCGCCGATCCGCAGCCCCGCTGGGCCCACCGGCACACGACCGAGGAGATCACCCGTTTCCTGCGGTCCTTCTACGGCAGCCACGGCCCCTCCGAACAGGACCGCGTCCACCGGGTCTCCCAGCTGCTCAAGGACAAGCAGGCGCACACCCCGGAGACCGACGTCCTGCTCTGCCGCCCGGGCACGCCGGAGTCCATCACCGTCGGCCAGGCCACCGCCATGCCGTCCGCGTTCGTCGGCTGGGCCACCGTCACCACCACCTGGCCCTTCGGAGCCACGGACACCTTCACCGCCTACGTCCGCACCGACTCCCGTCCGATCATGCTCGACGACGTGATCTGCGCGGGGTGATTGCTGGGTAGGACACCCGGCATGACACGATTCGAGATCACCGGCGCGAGCGCCCACGACATGGAGACGCTGCGCGTCTGGGCCGACAAGGAGGGCTGGAACCCGGGGGAGAGCGACCGCTTCGCGTTCGCTGTCGCCGACCCGGAAGGCTTCCTCGTCGGCCGGCTCGACGGCGAACCCGTCGCCTGCATCTCCGCCGTGCGCTACGGCACCGGCTTCGGGTTCATCGGCTTCTACATCGCCCGGCCCGACGTACGCGGCCAGGGCTACGGGATCCGGCTGTGGCGGGCCGGGATGGAGCGGCTGGAGGGCCGGCTCGTCGGCCTGGACGGGGTGGTCGAACAGCAGGACAACTACCGCAAGTCCGGGTTCCGCCCCGCCTGGACCACCATGCGCTACGAGGGCGCCCCGCGGCCCGGCGAGGACACCGGGGTGAAGATCGTGGACGCGGCCGCGCTGCCCTTCGCCCGGCTCGCCGCCTACGACCGCAGGTTCTTCCCCGAGGCGCGGGACGCCTTCCTCTCCGCCTGGACCGCGCTGCCCGGCCGGACCGCCCTCGCCGCCGTCCGCGACGGGCGGATCGAAGGCCTCGGCGTGGTCCGCCCCTGCAGCTCCGCCTCCCGGATCGGGCCCCTGTACGCGGACCGCCCCGAGGTGGCCGCCGCGCTGGTGCGGCGGCTCGCCGGGCACGCCCCCGGCGGGGAGGTGGCGGTGGACGTGCCCGACGCGAACCCGGCCGCGGCCGCCGTGGCGGCGGGGCTGGGGCTGGCCCCGACCTTCGAGACGGCCCGCATGTACACCGGACCGGCGCCGGAGGTGGAGCTGGCGGGGCTGTACGGGGTCACGAGCCTCGAACTGGGCTGACGGGCAGGGGCCTTCGGGGCCGGGCGGCGGTCGGCGGCGCCGCCCGGCCGGTCCGCCGGCGGGGTTCCGCCGGAGCGGGCCCCGGAGCGGGCCTCAGATGCCGAAGAGCACGCCGGTGGTGCTGCGCAGCCCGCACGGGTTGCCGAAGGTGTAGGTGTAGCTCATCCTGCGGCCCTGCCACACCCCGTCGGCGGTGACCGTCATCGGGTTCCACTCCCGGGTGCACGCGCTGTCGGGCCGGGGCGCGGCGAGCGCGTCCAGCGAGGCGCCGTTCGCCCTCAGCTCGGCGCAGGCCGTGGCCGGCGAGGGGTGGGTTCCGCCCGGGCGCGGCGCGCACACCAGGGTCACCGCGCGCAGCACGGTACCGGCGGCGGCGTCCTGACCGGCCGTCACGCTGACCACGAGCGCGGACGGGGCGTACAGGCTCTGCGTTCCGGTCGGTGCCGCGTCGGCGGCTCCGGTCCCGGCCAGGGCGGTGAGGGCGGTGAGCGCCATTGCTCCGGAAGCCAGTCCCAGACTCCTGGTGATGGACCGCATTTCGAACACTCCTCGGGGTCGGTGTTTCGGATAGCGGACGCGAGTCTTGCCCATCCGGGACGTGAACGCTCGTTCGTACCCCTATTTCTCGTCACCGATCGTGAGCGCATGAGTGCAGTCCGCAGTGGCCTCCGTCGTCGTGACCTGTGGAGGAGGGGTTGCGGGAATCGGCCGAACACGCCCCCCGTGCGCGGCCGGCGTGGGGCCGGTGTGACGTGCGGGGGGCGCTTGCGGGGCCCGGCCGGCCCTGGGCCGTGGCCGGGGAGGGTCAGCGGGTGGCCGTGGGGCGGGGAGCGTAGAGGTCGAGGAGCCGGGTGCGGGTCTGCTGGAGCCGCACCGCGAGGATCCGTCCGACCCAGTGGCCGATGGCCGAGCCGAAGGCCGGGTCGGCGTCCATGAGCATCCGCACGGCCGGGCCGTCGAACTCGTAGGCCCGTACCGGCGTCATGGCCTCGGCGCTCAGCTGCCAGGTGTACGGCGGGAACAGCCAGGACCAGCCGACGAGCTCCCCGGGGCCCAGGCTCTCGACGGGCGCGGCGCCCCGGTGGCCGCCGGAGGGCAGGGGCACCTCCAGGGTCACCGTGCCCGAGCGCACGATCCAGAAGGCCTCCGCCCGTCCGCCCTCCTCGAAGATCCGGGCACCCTCGGGGAAATTGACCTCATGCGCGTGGGACATCAGCCGGGCGCGGTGTTCGGCGGACAGTACGGCGGCGATCCGGATGGGGGAAGGTGTGCTCACGACGGCCTCCGATCACGACCCCCCGCAACCTCCTGGTCCCCCCAGTGTCGCCGACCGGGGCCGGATCGGGGCGTACAGCAGGCCGGGCACTGTGGGTCGCCGGCCGCCCACGGGGGGTGGCGGGCGCCCAGTGCCGCCCGAGGGCCCCGACGGCTACTCCTCGGCGTTGGCCTCCAGGCAGGCCAGCTCCATCGCGTCGAGCACCGCCTCGTGGCTGCGCCGGCTGAGCTCGGCGACGTTCTCGATCTGCGCCGTCGCCCAGGCGGCCAGGGTCATCACCAGCACCCGCAGCCCGTCCGTGCCGTGCTCGGCGAGGATCGCGTCGGCGACGGCCATGGCGTCCTCCGGCACCCGCTCCGGAGGCTCCAGCCCGGCGAGCCCGCGCAGCATCGCCAGGGTGCGGCGGGAGATCTCCGGGGTGATCCTCGCCAGCCGCATGTCCTCTTCCTCGTCCATCAGCCCCGCCCTCCGTCGCCTCACCCGGCCCCTCAGGGCACCGTAGAGCGGCGCGGCCCGCCGCGGGGCGGTTTTCCCCGGCCCGGGCCACGGGAAGGGGCGGCCCCGGTCCGCGCGGGTGACGCGCCCGGGCCTTGGCCCCGCAGACGCCTTCCCTCCCCTGCGACCGGCCGGTAACTTGTCCGCCGCAGCCGCCCGGACGGGGCGGCGGAACCGGGCGGGAGCGAGATGAAGAGCCTTGTACGGGTGCTGTTGAGCGTGCTGCTCCTGGCGGGCGGCGGTGTGCTGCCGGCCG